>NZ_VFUE01000013.1:0-226208 GCF_006441495.1 Mesorhizobium sp. B2-6-4 | reverse complement strand
ATCGCCCAGAAATCGGTCCAGCCGAGCGCCGCGGAGCGCCAGATCAGCCCCGACAGCGGAATGAGGATGATGAGGGTCAGGTAGGCAAGCGAGAAGCCAAGCGTCAATCCGAAACCCGGAATGACGCTCGGCTGTCGAAACCGCCAACCCGCCCGAGCGGGTGCTGTGATCATATCGTCCTGAATATCGACTGCTTACTGGGGCTTGTAGATCTGGTCGAATATACCACCATCGCCGAAATGGTAAGGCTGTGCTTTCTTCCAGCCGCCGAATTGTGGGTCGTCGATGGTGACCAGCTTGATCGGCGGTAGCTTGGCCAGGTCCTCTGCCGGCACCAGATCGGGCTTGGCCGGACGATAGTGGTTCTTGGCGATGATCGTCTGCGCTTCCTTGGAATAGAGCCAGCCCAGATAGGCTTCGGCGACCTTGCGCGTGCCCTTGGCATCGACATTGGCGTCGACCAAAGCGACCGGCGGCTCGGCCAGGATCGAGGTCGGTGGATAGACGATATCGAAATTTTCGGCACCGAACTCGTCGAGCGCTAGATAGGCCTCGTTTTCCCAGGCAATCAGCACGTCGCCCAGGCCCTTTTGCGCGAAGGTCACCGTCGAGCCGCGCGCACCGGTATCGAGCACCGGAGCGTTGGCATAGAGCTTGCCGACGAACTCCTTCGTCTTGGCCTCGTCGCCACCGTCATTGGCGTTGGCATAAGCCCAGGCGGCGAGATAGTTCCAGCGTGCGCCGCCCGATGTCTTCGGGTTGGGCGTAATCACCTGGACGCCGTCCTTGACCAGGTCGTTCCAGTCGTGGATGCCCTTGGGGTTTCCTTTGCGGACGAGGAAGATGATGGTCGAGGTGTAGGGTGCCGAATTGTTATCGAATTTCGTGCGCCAGTCCGGATTGATCTTTTTCGACTTGGAGACGATGGCGTTGATATCGCCTTCGAGCGCCAGCGTCACCACGTCGGCGTCGAGGCCGTCGATCACGGCCCGGGCCTGTGCGCCCGATCCACCGTGCGACTGCTGTATGGTGACCGTTTCCCCTGTCTCGGCTTTCCAGTGAGCGGCGAAGGCCTCGTCATAAGCCTTGTAGAGCTCGCGTGTCGGATCGTACGACACGTTGAGAATGGTGGTATCGGCGAACGCGAAACCGAGCGTGCCGAACTGGACAGACGTGGCGACCAGTGCGCCGAGCAGTCTCCTGAAACGAGGTTTGGTCATTTCTGCCTCCGTTGAACCCGCGTCAAATCTACCGAATTGGTAGAATTTAGATGCATTAAATGTTGCCTTTTTTGTCGTTTTGGAGAAAATCTTGGACCTGATTTCGCGGTGCGGAGAAACATTTTCCCTCAAACGTCCGCTGGCGAATCCCCATCGACCTATCTAGGAACAAGCGGGGCCGAAGCAAGGCTGTGGCATTTGGTCGGCACGCTATCCGGCTGGACTGGGAAATCGAAGCGCTGCTTGGCGGAGGGATCGTGGTTCAGCGTGAAGGTGCCGCCATTCGCGTGCATAGTTCTTGAATCCGGCCGAGTGCATCGCGCCGAGCAGCAGCTTGCGGTTTGCCGTCGCTTCGCTTGCGGTACAGGAAAATTGTCCGTTCCGGCGTAACGGATATCCTGGCGGATCGAGGGGCCGGCAACGCGGACGAAGTCGGCGGGCAGGGCGTCGGCGCGGGCTGGGAGGAGATTGCGGGTAAAGGAACTAGCGTCGCGAGTATTGTCGCGAGGCGCCGTACCTCAGGCGAAGAAGCGCAATCCCCTGAATCGCTTGCGCAATCTTATTCAACAAACACCTTCACACTTGCCGCGCGTCCCGCCGCATCGATTACGGTCAAGGTCGAGTAGCCGGTGCCGTCCGGTTGCCATGTCGCGGTGCGCCGGCGGTCGATGCCGGTCAGCGGCTTGCCGTTGGCCAGCCAGCGGAACGGCGCGCGCCCGCCTTGCAGCTTCAGTACCAGCGGCGAGGCGTCGGCCGAGTTGGTGGCGAGATCGACGCGGGCGCCGTCGGGCGGAAAGATAATGGTCGGCGCGGGCTCTGTGGGGGTCGAGGCCTGAACCAGGCCGTCGGACCCGGCGCCGAAGCGGGCAAGCGTCACAGGCAGGTCGTTACGTCGAGGAGTGAAGGCGCCGGGGGGCTTGCCCGGCAGCGGCACGGTGGCGAGACCCGAGCGGACAAAGCCCTCGAACAGAATTGGGGCTGCCGACACATAGCCGGACAGGCCAGGCACCGCGCCTGCATCGGCCCGGCCGACCCAGACGCCCAGCACGTAACGGCCGTCGAAGCCGACCGACCAGGCATCACGGTAGCCATAGGAGGTGCCGGTCTTGTAGGCGATGCCGCGCTGCAATGCACCCTCGGGCGGCTTGACGCCCGACAGAATGTCGATGATTTGCCAGCTCGCCTGGTCGTCGAGGATGGTCGCGGTGGTGCGCTCGGCATCGGCCGGCTCGGTGCCATCATGCAGCGTGTGCGTCTTGCCGCCATTGGCGAGCCCTGTATAGAGCTGGACGAGATCGCGCAGCGTAATCCCAACGCCGCCAAGGCCGATGGCCAGGCCCGGCGCCTCGTTGACCGGCAGGATCGGGTTTACCCCAGCCTGGCGGAATCGGGCCGTCAGCCGCGCGGGACCGACCGCGTCGAGCACGCGGATCGCCGGCACGTTGAGCGACAGTTGCAGCGCCTCGCGGATGCTGACGTCGCCCTGGTAGCCCATATCGAAATTCTTCGGCCGGTAGCCGCCGAAATCGGCCGGGCTGTCCTCGATCAGCATTTCCTGCGCCACCAGTCCCTGTTCGAAGGCAAGACCGTAGATGAACGGCTTCAGCGTCGAGCCGGGCGAACGCACGACCTTGGTCATGTCGATCCAGCCGGAGCGGCTGGCGTCGAAGAAATTGGCCGAGCCGACTTCGCCCAGAATATCGCCGGTGCGGGAATCGGCCAGCACCATGGCGACGGAGAGACGCGCCCCAAGCTTGGCGGCGGCGTCGCGCGCTACCTGTTCCAGCCCTTCCTGGACGCTCTTGCGGATCGTCAGCTTGAGCGGCTGGCCGGGAACCGCCTTGGGCAGCATCGCATAGGCGGCGTGCGCGGCGAGCGCCGGCAAGCTACGGCGCAGGCCAGACACATCGTCGAGCGCGGCGCGCGCGGCCTCGCGTTCGCCAAGCAGGCCAGCCGAGGCCATGCGGGACAGCACGCGGTCGCGGGCGGCGTGCGCGATCGCGAGGTTGCGGTCGGGCCGGCGCTTCTCCGGCAGCTGCGGCAGGGCGACGAGAAGCGCGGCTTCCGAGACGGTGAGCCGCTTCGGCTCCTTACCGAAATAGGCGAGCGAAGCGGCGCGCACGCCTTCGAGATTGCCGCCATAGGGCGCCAGCGTCAGATAGCGTTCGAGGATCTCGTGCTTGGACAGCCGCCGCTCGATCTGGATGGCGCGCAGCATCTGCTTGAGCTTGGAGCCGAGGCTGCGGCTGTCGCGCGGCTCGATCAGGCGGGCGAGTTGCATCGACAGCGTCGAGCCGCCGGACACGATGTGGCCACTGGTGGCGAACTGGCCGGCGGCGCGGGCAAGCGCCAGCACATCGACGCCTTCATGGTTCCAGAAGCGCTTGTCCTCATAGGTGACCAACATGTCGACGAACTGCTTGTCGACCTGGTCGAGGCGGGTTTCGAGCCGCCAATAGCCGTCAGGCGTGGCGAAGGCGCGCAAAAGCTGGCCGTCGCGGTCCTGGACTTCCGTCGAGACGGTAAGCTTTTCAGGAAGCGGAGGCGGGAAGGCGCGGTCGAGCTGCCACAGGGTAGCGGCGGAAACAGCAATAACAGCCACCAAGGAGGTGCTAGCGATAGCCGCGCGGCGCAGGAATTTTCTTGAGGGCATGGCGCTGCCCCTCATCCGCCTGCCGGCACCTTCTCCCCGCATAGTGGCGGGGAGAAGGGAGCTGTCGCAATCGTCGGCGCCTTTTCTGTAACGTTGAAAATTGGCGAAAGCCTTGGTGCAGGCCCCTTTCTCCCCGTCACTAAACGGGGAGAAGGTGCCGGCAGGGCAATGAGGGGCAGCGCAAACTTCACGTTCATGTCCGCCTCGACACCTTACGGCGCCTTGACCTCCATCATGCCGGTGGCGGTACGGGCCGAATATTGCGGCCGGTACATATCCTCCACCGTTGCGGCCGGATGGGCGTAGATGCCCGGCGTCACGGCGCGCACGACATAGGCGAGCGTCAGATTGTGGTCGTGGTCGCCGTCGCTGGGGTTGAAGGCGGCGACGAAACGGTCGTCGCGGAATTCCAGATGCGCGGCGTCGGTCTGCGCCAGCCAGGAGAAGTTCGACAATTGCGCGCTGGAGACCAGGCCGGGATTGTCGATCTCGAAGCCGGCCGGCAAAAGGTCGGTAATCAAAAGGCGCGAAGGCCAGTTGTTCTGTTCGTTGACCTTGAGCACGACGACATAGCGTTCGTTCTGGGTTGCCTCCGTCACATTGGCTTCGGTGCCGTCGAGCTTGTAGTAGGTGCGCTCGATAGTGAAGCCGTCACCTCCCGCCGGCAAGGGCTGTACCGGCGACGCCACGGTGGTGACGACGGCCTGCAGCGGGGTCTTGCCGGTGTTGGCGATGGTGAGCGGGCTGTCGGCCAGATCGCTGCCGTTGACCTGGCTGGAATAGCCGCCGGAATGCGGCGCGCCATTGACGGAAAGCGTGATCGAATCATTGCCTTCCTTCAGTGCCCGGGCCGCCAGCAGCATCCAGGATTCATCCTGGGTGCTGGTCCAGCGGACCTCGGCGCGTTGTTTGGTCACCAGCTTGATCAATTCCGGCACGATCGTCGGCGCCGGTTTTGATTCCGCCGCCAGCGCCAGCATCGCGGCGCCGTCCCGCAGCGCCGAGCCATAGTCCGACCGATAATAGTCATAGTCCGTGCTCGACTTGGCGAGCCGCAGCGCCGTCTGGAAGGTCGCTTCCGAACGCTGGGCGTCGCCATAGAGCGCCAGGCTCGCCGCCAGCTGGGCGACAGCCATCGGGCTGGTGAAGGCCTCGAGCTGGGTGTCCGCGTAATAGCGCAGATCGCCGATCGAGGCCTTCTTGTTGCGGGCGAGCACATAGAGCGCGTAGGCGATCTCGCTGCCGCGGTCCTGGACGTCCTGATCGTACCCAAGCGAGTTCTGAAGATTGCCCAGTGCCTGGTTCATGGCGAGCGCCGGCACGTCGTATTTCTGCTCGCGCGCCCTGGTCAGGAAGTCGGTGACATAGGCGTCGAGCCACAGATCGCCGGAGCCCGGGCCCCACAGGCCGAAGCTGCCGCCCGAAGCCTGGTAGCTCAGCACCTTGTAGATCGCGTCCTGGATGCGGCCACCCAGCTCGGGATCGCTCTCCATGCCGACGCCCGAGGCCATTTCGTTGACATAGAGCAGGGGCATCGCCCGGCTGGTGGTCTGCTCGGCGCAGCCATAGGGATAGCGGTCGAGCGTCATCAGGAGCGAAGGCACATCGAAGGCCGCCGCCTGCGAAACGCCGACACTGACCGAAGCGCCGTCGAGCAGGCTTGCCGCCAAAAGCTCCTTGTCGACGCGCAGCGCGCCGCCATCGCCCTTGAGGTCGACCACCATGCGGGTGGTGACCGGCAGTTGTGCCGGACGGACCGGCACGTAGAGCGTCTGCTCGACCTTGGTGCCGTCGGCGTGCGCCAGCTTGATGGTGAGCGAGGCATTGCCTGCCGTCTGTGCGATCAGCGGCACGGTCAGGGTCTGGCGCTTGCCCTGCGCCAGCGTCAGTTTCTGGGGCAGGGGCTTGTCGCCCGTCGAGAGGTCCCCCGTCGTGTCGATCGACAGCGCATAGTCGCCGGCCGGACCGTCGGTGTCCGCAATGTCGAGCCGCATGACGGCGGCGTCGCCGGGCGCCAGGAAGCGCGGCAGGCCGGCGGTGATCACCACCGGATCGCGCACGATCACGTCCGACTGGGCGTGGCCGACCGCTTCCTTGGTCCAGGCGACGGCCATGACGCGAACCGTGCCGTTGAACTGCGGAATATCGAAGTCGACGCGTGCCTTGCCGTCGGCATCGAGCTGCACCGGGCCGGAGAAGAAGGCGACCAGCTTTTCGGTCGGCGGACTGCCCTGCGCCTGCATGTTGGCGCCGTCGCCGCCGGTCCTGAGCTTGCCCATAGTACCGAGAGAGCCGTCGATCAGGCGGCCGTAGAGATCACGGATTTCCATGCCCAGCATGCGCTGGCCGAAAAACCAATTCTCAGGATCCGGCGCCTTGTAGTTGGTCAGGTTGAGGATGCCGACATCGACGGCGGCGACAGTGACATAGGCGTTGCTGCCGGGCTCTACGCCGGCGACCGCGACCGGGATCGACAGCTGCTGGCGCGGCATGGTCTTGTCCGGCGGGGTAAGGGTGACGGCGAGCTTCTTCGAGCCCGGATCGACCTTCAGCCATTTCACGCCGATGGCGCGGGCCGGCATGCGGCTTTCCTGCGCGTCGCCAGGCCGGAACAGGGTTGCCGTGACATAGGCGCCGGCGCCCCAGTCGTCGCCGACCGGGATGTCGACCGTGCCGCCGCCGGCCGGCACCGACGCCGTGACGGTCTTCAACAGCTTGTCGGAACCGATGTTGACCAGAAGTTCGCCGGCAAAATGCGGCGAGACCTTGAGCCTGGCCACTTCGCCGGCGGCATAATTGTCCTTGTCGAGGGCGATCTCGAGACCATCAGGCGTTTCGGTAGTGGTGGAGGAGACATACCAGCCGCCATCGAACTCATAACTGGTCGCGGGTCCTTCCGGATCCGCCGTCTCGACCTCGAGCCGGTAGCGGCCCCAGTCGACCGGGATCGACACTGTCGCCTCGCCGTCGGCGCCAAGGTCGACTTGGCCATTGGCGATCGATTTGGTGAAGGTGACGGGTTCGTAATTCCATGAGTTGTTGGAGCGGTACCACTGGTAATTGCGCTCGACCTTGACCAGCGACCATTGCGCACCTTTCAGCGCCTCGCGCTGGCCGTCGGGGTCGACGGCGATCAGGCTGAATTTCGCCGTGCCGCCCTGCGGCACTTCATCATCGGCAAAGTCCGGCCGGATGCCGATCATGTGGCCTTGCGGGCGGATGCCGATATTAAGCGAGCGCTCGATTGCGCGGCCGCCGGTCTCACGCATACGGACCGCCACCTTGGCGTCGATGAGCTTCGTGGTCGACGGCAGTTGCTCGACGGAGACCGGGAAGGTCGCCTTGCCATCCTCGCCGACCACCGGAAGATCGGTGAACGGGGTGACGGTCGGTTCCGACGACTGCTCGTCGGCAAGGCCAAAGGAATAGCCGTTGAAGCGGTCCCAGTCACGCGCGGTCGACAGGGTCAGTTCGCCTTCGAGCGCGAGGCCAGCAGCCGGTGCGCCATAGAGAAAGCGGCCGTCGACGGTGATGTTGGCGGTTTCGCCCTGCGCGATCTCCTGCTTGTCTGCCTTCATGTCGAATTCGATGCGGTCCGGCACGAAATCCTCGACCAGGAACATCTGGCTGGCGACGGCCGGTTGCTTGGGATCGGTATAGATCGATACCGACCAGGTGCCGCGCATGGCATTTGGCTGGAGCGGCAGATCGACGGCGTGCCCGCCGGCTGACGCGCCATCGCTGACGACGCGGCGATCCTCGACGCCGTCCGGGCGCGAGAAGATGAAGGTCAGCGGCAGGTTCTCGACCGCCTTGGCGGCGCCGTCACGGGCAAGAGCCGCAACATGCACCTCCTCGCCGGCGCGGTAGATGCCGCGCTCGGTCCAGGCGTAGACATCGAGCGCGCCCGGCGCTGCGCGTCCAGTGACGCCGCGGTCGGACAGGTCGAAACCGGCGCGGGCCATGTCGAGGAAGACAAAGTCGTTATCGCCCTGTCTGGCCATCAGCACGGCCGGCACCATGCCGCCGTCGCCGCGCGTCAGGCCGGGATTGAACACGGCATGACCATCGGCATCCGAAGTCGCGGTGCCGAGGATCTCGTTGTTGCGGGCAACCAGCGTCAGTTCGGCGCCCGCTATCGGCTTGGCGCTGCCCAGCGAACGGGCATAGACATTGAGCCCGTCCTGACCGGTATAGGTCGAGAGGCCGATATCGGAAACGACGAACCATTGCGTGGCCATCGAGTTGTAGTCGTCGCTCTTCTCGCTGACAGCCTGGGCAGTCAGCACATAGACGCCGGGCTTGCGCCGCGGCAGCGCCTCGTCGACCGGGAAGGAGGTGGTGACCTCCTTGTTCAGGTCGTTGGCGATGTCGAGCTGGCCTTCCCAGACCGGCTCGCCCATCTGCTCGGAAATGTTTGAGATGTCGTAGCTGTCGAGCTGATGCAGGAACTGGTAGCCGGACAGAAGCTGGGCCAGCGAGCGGTCGCCGATGCGATAGAGCTTCATCTCGGCGGCGTTCATGTTGACGGTGACGACGGGGATGCCGCGGCGCGCACCGGCCGGCAGCACGAAGCTGTCGCCGGTGAAGCGGGCCGAAGGCGCACGGTCCTGCACGTAGATCGACAGCACGACGGGCGCGGCGGTCACTTCGCCGATGGCGGCCGGCAGGCCGGCGCGGAAGGTCACGTCATAATGCTGGCCGTGTTCCAGTCCTTCGACGCAAATCTGCTTGTCCTTGGCTTCAACGCCTTTGGGCGGCTGGTTGTCGACGGTGACGAATTGTGCGTAATCGACGCCGGTCTTGACCAATTCCTCGGAGAATTGGGCGCAGATGCGCGGGGCGCTGGTGTCGGCATCGACGGTGTGGTCGATGACGCGGAAACCCTTGCGAGCCTTGAGATCAGAATAGTCGGCCTGGACCGCAGGCGAAGGTACCAGGGCAAGGCTGGCTTCATAGGCCTGCAGGGCGGGGCGATAGAGGTCGCGCTTGTCGAGGCCGGAGCCGATGAGCGCCAGCGTCTCCGCCCGCGTCCTGGCTGTACGCAGGAGCTTGTAGGCATTGAAGGCGGCCGACGTACCGTTTGCCGGCAAGGTGGAGGCCTCGGATGTGTTGGCCGCCGGCTGCACGGCAAGCGTTTCGCGCGCCAGGTTGAGCCAGAGCTGGCCATCGTCGGGCATGACAGAGACCGCGGCCTCGTATTTCTGCACGGCAGTGCGATGATCGCCGGTGAGCACCGCCTGCTCGGCCGCCGTGGTCAGCGCGGCCATGCCCTCGGTCGGCCTGTCATAGGCCGGGCCGAGCAGCCGGTTACGGTATTGCTGGGCCTGGTCGGCCATCCAGTTGGGGAAGAAGGCGAGTTCCGGCGGCGCGCCGATGTCGGGGTCGCCGTCGATATTGACGACCTTGCCCGCGACCGCGCCGTTGAAGGGCTTCAACTGGTTATAATCGGATTTGAGGAAGCACCATTTGGCCTTGGTGTTATAGGTGAAGGCGCGGCAGGCGGGATCGCCCAGGCAGGTGGTCTTGCATTGATCGAGCGTGACGTTCTGGTCGGACCGGAGGTCGAAACCGAAATAGTCGGAATTGTCGGTCGTTGCGACTCGCCGTGCTTCGGCCGCTTGCGCGACGTTACCCCAGGCCAAG
The DNA here is from genome assembly GCF_006441495.1 of Mesorhizobium sp. B2-6-4. NCBI lineage: Bacteria > Pseudomonadati > Pseudomonadota > Alphaproteobacteria > Hyphomicrobiales > Phyllobacteriaceae > Mesorhizobium > Mesorhizobium sp. B2-6-4. The sequence goes on along the minus strand of NZ_VFUE01000013.1, from coordinate 216,689 downwards.
ACATTGGCCCAGGCGAAGAAGAGAAGGATCAGGAAAGACAGACGACGAGCCGCGCGCATTGCCATAACACCCTCCAGACAATTTGCAGACGTCCGGGCATGTTCAAGCTTCACTCAGGCTTGTCAACATGAGGACGCGGCAGGGTTCCGCCTGCCAACGGTTTCCTTTCCGGCCAACAGCCGGTAGTACCTCCATAGGACAGGGGATCACGCATTCTTGCGGCAATGCAAAAGGTGTGAATTCCAAGCCCGTCCTATTTCAGACAATTGGATTGTGGCCCCTTTACGAGCGCTTCAGAACTTCATTCCAATTTTAGGTTTGTAAAGTAGGTTGTCTTAATGCCGGCGTATGAAAGGCAGATGTCAGGGGGTACCGAGCCAAAGCGCGTGCTTTCGCGCGCGCTGCTTCTGGCCGTGATCTGCTGCTCGCTGATCGCCGGGCTGGGACCGGCGGCCGCCTTCGAAATCTTCGGCATCAAGCTGTGGGGCTCATCGAGCGATGAGGATGCCGACATCGTCGATCCGATGCGCTACGCCGTGACCATCTCCGCGCCCGACGCCGACAAGGACCTGGTAAAAAAGCTCGAAAACGCCTCGGCGCTGAAGAGCGACGAAGACCATCCCGTCTCCGGCTCGCTCGGTCTGATGGCCAAGGCGCGCAGCGATCGAGAACAGCTTGTGGCGGCGCTCTACGCCGATGCCCGCTACGAAGGCGTCGTCACCATCACCATCGAGGGCAAGCCGCTGGACGAATTGCCGCCGGACGCCGAATTCAAGGGTCCGCAGCCCATTCCCGTGGCCGTCAACATCGCCGCGGGTCCCAAATTCACCCTCGGCGATATCCGGCTGGAGGGTGACGCCGCTGGATTGATGGGCGCCGACTACGGCCTGATATCAGGCGGCGACGCTGGGTCTGGCGCGGTGCTCAAGGCCGAGGCGCTGATCGTGCGCACGCTGAAGGAGCAGGGCAGGCCGCTGGCCGAGGTGACCAGCAGGCACATCGTCGCCGACCATGACACGTCGACCCTCGACGTGACGCTGACGGTTGCTGCCGGGCCAGTCGCCGGCTACGGCGCGACCACGGTGGAAGGCACCGAGAAGGTCGACCGCGACTTCACCGAATACATGACCGGGCTGAAACGTGGCCGGCAGTACTCGCCTCAGGAGATCGACGATGCGCGCGACAGGCTGCTGGCGCTCGAGGTCTTCAACAGCGTGACTTTCAAGGAGGCCGACAAGCTCGATGCCGAGGGCAACATTCCGATCGGTGTCCAGGTCAGCGAGCGCAAGCCGCGTTATTTCGGACTGGGCGGCACCTTCTCGAATACGGAAGGGCTGGGGCTGGAGGGGTATTGGGGCCATCGCAACCTGTTCGGCCGGGCCGAGAAGCTGCGCATCGACGGAGCCATCAGCGGCATCGGCAGCAATGATCTGTCCGAATTGAACTACAATGCCGGCATCATGTTCGAGAAACCCGGCGTGATCGGCCCAGCATCGAAATTCTTCGCCGGCATCAAGACCGTGCTCGAACATCCCGATGCCTACGACCATTTCTCGGTCAAGGGCAACATCGGCCTGTCCTATGAACTGACCAAGAACCAAACCGTGTCGGCCGAGGTCGCGCTCGACTATTCACGCATCCACGATTCCTTTGGCAAACATAAATACCTGATCGCCAGCATCCCGCTGCAATATGTCTATGACAACAGGGACGTCAGGCTGAACCCGACCAAGGGCTTCAGGTTGCTGGCCTATGCCGAGCCGAGCTACGACATATTGAGCGGTGCCGCCTTCCTCAAGCTGAAGGGCGAGGGATCGGCCTATCAGTCGCTGGATACCGCTTCGAAATTCGTGCTGGCGGAACGTGTCGCACTTGGCTCGATCGTCGGCACCAGCCTGCAGAACGTGCCTGCCGACCGACGTTTCTATTCCGGCGGCGGCGGCTCGGTGCGCGGCTACGCCTATCAGGGCATCGGCCCCAAGGATTTCACCGGCCAGCCGATCGGCGGCCTGTCCTTCTTCGAGACCTCGGTTGAGATGCGTATCGCCATCACCGACACGATCGGCATCGTGCCGTTCGTCGATGCCGGCACGGTATCGACGAAGTCGTTCCCCGATTTTTCCGACGTCAAGGTGGGCGCCGGTGTCGGCTTGCGCTATGTGACGCCATTCGGGCCGCTGCGTATCGACGCCGCCGTGCCGCTCAACCGCGACCCAGGCGACCCTCATTTCGGCATCTATGCCGGCATTGGCCAAGCGTTTTGAACATGAAGACGGTCTGGCGCATCCTTCGCATTTTTCTCTACACGCTGCTGATCGTGGTAGCAGGCGCCATCGGCGCGCTTTTCGTGCTGACCAAGACCGAGCGTGGACGCGACAATCTCGCCGGCATCATTTCGCGCCTGGCCTCGAGCGACGAGCGTAAGGTCACCGTCAGCGGCATCGACGGTATCTGGTCGGGCGCGCTCAGTGTCGACCATGTCGTGCTGGAGGACCGCGAGGGCGCCTGGCTGGTGGCGCGCAAGGTGGCCATCGACTGGTCGCCGCTGGCACTGTTGTCCAAAAACTTCAGCGCCGACCGCATCGCGGCGGAGCGCATCGAACTTGCGCGCCTGCCGGTGGCCGGCACGCAGCAGCCGGCGCAAGGCGGCGCGACGACGCTGCCGGTTTCCATTGATATCAAGCAGATCGACTTACCGGAAGTCGCGCTCGGCCAACAACTGGCTGGCAGCGGCATCGCCGAACTCGCCGCCAAGGCCTCGGTGAAGGCCGACGCCGCACCGCTGTCGGTCGAGACGGTGCTCAACATTACCCGCCATGACGGCAAACAGGGCAATGTCGACGCGCAGATCCACTTCGCGCCAGCGGACAACAAGCTCGACCTCAACCTCAAGGCGTCGGAACCGGCCGGCGGCATCATCGCCAATCTGCTCAATCTGCCGGACACGCCGCCGGTCGACATCGTCGTCTCGGGCACCGGCCCGCTGGCCAACTGGAGTGGCGTCGGTACCTTCCTTGTCGATCATCGGATCGTAACCCAGCTCACCGGCCGCCATCAGCTCACCGACAAGGGTAACTATCTCGAAGCCAAGGGCGACGGCGATTTCGCCCGCTTCCTGCCGGAGAACCTGAAACCATTGTTTGCCGGTAAGACCAGCTTCGATATGGCGGGCACCGCCACGACGGCGGGCGGGATCAGTGTCGACCGGGCCAACATCGACAGTGATGCCGTGCACGGCACCGCGACCGGTATCGTCGATCCCGCCGGAGCCAGCGATCTTTCGGTCGAACTCGCCGCCAAGGGGCCACCCGTGGTGGTTAGCGTCGGCAGCAAGGCGCAGCCGATCACGCTGGCGATCAAGAATGCCACCGCCCGGGCGTTCGGCGACGGCAAGGCGCCGGTCGTCGATATCGGCGCCTCCTTCGTTTCGATCGTCGTCGGCGGCACGCGGCTAGACGACCTGGCGGCGCAGATACACTCCGACGGTTTCGACATCCAGAACCGCACCGGGCCGGTTACCGTCAAGCTTGGGGCCGGTGGCCTGAAAACCGACGTCGCGACGCTGGCGCCGCTGGTCACTGGCAAGGTCGATGTCGGCCTGGCTGGTTCCCTCAGCAAGGACGCCATTGTCATCGATCAGGGCACGCTCCGGTCCGATGCGCTCAATGCCTCGCTGACGGCGACCGTGGCGCTCGCCGACCTGTCGATGCAGCTCAAGATGAATGCCGATGCCGTGGCGACCGCCTTCCCGCAGCAGATCGCCTCGGTGCTCGGCGGGCGGGTGAAGTTCTCGGCCACAGCGTCGCGCGATCCGCAGGGCTCGTTCGCCGCCAACTCGATCGAACTCACGTCCGGTTCGCTCAGCGCCAGCGGTACCGCCAGCATGCAAGGTACCGACATCCTGGCCGATATCAAAGGCAGGCTGGGGGATGTTTCGGTGCTGTCGCCGACGGTCGGCGTCCCGGTCGAGGGCGGTGTCGATTTCGCCCTGTCGGCAAGCGGCGCCATGACCGCGCCGGATTTCACGGTTTCCGCCAACAGCGATAGCCTGACGGCCTCGGGCCGCACGGTGAAGTCGATCAAGCTGACCGCGAGCGGCAAGGCCGACATTGCTAGCCCTTCCGCCAATGTTTCGCTGACCGGCGCCGTCAACGACCAGCCGCTCGACATCAAGGCGGCGCTGGTGACGAGCGAAGGCAAGCGCTCGATCAATGGCTTTGCGGTGTCGCTGGGTGACAACAAGGTGTCGGGCGATCTGGCACTGGATGACAAGTTCATGCCGCTGGGCACGCTCATTCTTTCTGCGCCTGCAATCGATCAGCTTGCGGCGCTGGCCGGCCAGGCGGTGACCGGCGACATCAACGGCACCATTCGCTTTGCCAAGAGTGGCGACGTGCCCTCCGTTGCCATTGACGCGAAGAGCACGTCGATCGCGCGCGGCGAGGTGACGGCCAGCACAATCGCCGTCAATGCCTTGATTGCCAACTATCTCAAGGCGCCGGCGATTTCAGGCTCGATCAAGGCCGATGCTGTGACGTCGGGGACCACCCAAGTCGGCGGCATCATCGTCGAACTGAAGCGCGACGGAGACTGGACGAATTTTTCCGGCGGCGCCACCGTATCCGGCATTCCAGCGAAGGCGGCGGGGCGCGTGAAGATCGCCGATGGCGTCACCAGCGTCGAGATCGCCTCGGGCGAGGCTACGATTCGCGGCATCAAGGCGGCAATTGCCGAGCCATCTATGCTCAGTATCGCCGATGGCACCACCAGCATCGAAAAATTAGCGCTCGATGTCGGCGGCGGCTCGGTGGCGCTGTCCGGTACCGCCGGCCAGACGCTCGATCTCGCGGCAAAGGTCTCCGCCTTGCCGGCTGCCCTTGCCAACGGCTTTTCGCCCGGCCTCGATGCCGCTGGAACGCTTGATGGCAGCGCTGAGGTAACGGGCTCGCCGTCGGCTCCGGACGTCCGGTTCAATGTGCAACTGGCCGGTGTCGAAACAAGCCAAACCCGCCAGACTGGGCTTGGGCAGCTCGCAGTCGACGCGGCCGGCCGCTACACCATGGCCGGCGGCGTCGTCCTCGATCACGCGACGCTCTCCGGTGACAAGGTTTCCGGTCAAGCTGCCGGCACGATCAATCCGAACGGCGCCAGCGATTTCGCCCTTGACCTCGTCTCATCCGGTCCAAGTCTGCCGCTCACGGTCGGAAGCGCCGAGAGTCCCATCAAGATCGAGGTCCGGTCGCTGTCGGCAAAGGTGGCGGGCGAGAGCACGCGGGCCCGATTGGATATGTCCGCGATCCTGCCCTCGATCGCGACGAGACCGGCGAAGGTGGACGGACTGAGCCTGGCATTGCACTCGGATGCGTTCGATCTGAAGAACCGCGCCGGGCCGGTTTCGGGCACAGTTTCGGTGGATAGGGTTGGGCTCGACAATCCCACCATCGCGCCGCTGATCGCCGGCAAGGTCACGGCCGCGCTCAGCGGGCGCCTGTCAGCCGACGCTGTCGCCATCGACAGCGGCTCGCTCAAAAGCGACGCGCTCAACAGCCAGGTCGCCGGCCTGGTGTCGCTGCGTGACGGCGCCATCGACCTCAAGCTGAAGGCGGATGCTCCATCGTCGGCCCTGCCGGCCGCAGCACGCGGCATGCTTGGCGAACGGGCGCAGTTGAGCGCCACGCTGAAGCGCGAGCCCAACGGTAATGTCGCCATAGGCGGATTGACGCTGGCCTCCGGCGCGCTGACCGCACAGGGGCAGGCGAGCCTTGCCGACAATACGCTGGCCGCCGACATCAAGGGCGTGCTGGGCGATGTTTCGCTGCTGTCGAAGGATGCCAAAGGCGCCATCGCCTTTGCGCTGAATGCGCAGGGCCCGGCGACCGCGCCGGATCTGTCGCTGACCGTCGACAGCGACAAGCTTTCGGTGGCGTCGCGCGAGATCACCGGGCTCAGACTAACCGCCACCGGCAAAGCCGACGCGGCCAAGCCGGCGGCCAATGTGCAGCTGACAGGCAATGTCGCGGGCCAACCCTTGCAAGGCAGTGCGGTGCTGGCGACCGCGGACGGCAAGAGCGCCATCAATGGCCTGCTTTTGTCGCTGGGCCAAAACAGGATTTCCGGCGACCTGGCGCTGGACGACAAGTTCATACCCGAAGGCACGATCTCTCTCGACCTGCCCGATATAGGACCGCTTGCCGCATTGGCGCTGGAAAAAGCGGAAGGCGATGTGCGCGGCACGATTGCGTTCTCGAAGAACGGTGCCGCACCGCAGGTCGCCATCAAGGCTACGACCGCCTCGGTCACGCGCGGCGATCTTCAGGCGAAGGCCGTGTCGATCGACGCATTGATCGCCAATTACCTCGCCGCTCCGGTCATCTCCGGAAAAATCCATGCCGACACCGTCACGTCGGGCGGCACGGTGATCAGCGGCATCGATGTCGACCTGAAGCGTGACGGCGACTGGACCGGCTTTTCCGGCGGCGCGACGGTGAAAGGAATTCCGGCGAAGGCCGCGGGCCGCGTGAAGGCGGCCAACGGCACGACGACCATAGAGCTTGCTTCCGGCGAGGCGACCGTCCAAGGCATAAAGGCTGCCATCGCGCAGGCTTCGACCGTCACCATCGCCAATGGCACGACGACGCTGGACAGGCTGGTGCTCAACCTGGGCGGCGGCACGGCGACGGTGACCGGCAAGATCGGGCAGGCGCTCGACATCAACGCGGCGCTGGCGCGGGTGCCGATCTCGCTTGCCAACAGTTTTTCGCGGGGTCTCGATGCCGCCGGTTCGATTTCGGGCACGGTGAAGGTCACCGGGGCACCAGCCAGCCCCAGTGTGGCGTTCAACCTCGACGCTGCCGGCGTGCAGACTTCGCGGACCCGCGGCGCGGGGGTCGGTGCGGTGAGTGTCTCTTCCTCCGGCACCTTTGCCGGCAACAAGCTGACCTTCAACGCCAATGTCAGCGATGGGGCCGGCCTTGGTCTCAAGGGGGGCGGCACGGTGACGACATCAGGCACGCCGGCGCTCGCGCTCGACTTCAATGGCGCCGTGCCGTTCGGCATCCTCAGTCAGAAGCTCGCCGCGCAAGGCCTGTCGCTGACGGGGACCGCGAGTGTCAATGTGCAGGTACGCGGTCCCGCGACATCGCCGGTCATCGGCGGCAGCATCAGCACGTCGGGCGCCCGCCTGCTCGACGCGCGTTCCGGGCTTGCGGTCAACGACATCGCAGCCGAAATTTCCATCGGCAATGGCGTCGCCAGGATCAACCGGCTGACCGGGACGCTGTCGACGCGCGGCAGCCTGTCGGCCAGCGGCACGGTCGGTATCAATCCGGCGCAGGGGTTCCCGGCCGATCTGTCGATCAAGCTCACCGACGGCCGCTACACCGATGGGCGGGTGGTCACCGCCAATCTTGGCGGCGACCTGACGATCAAAGGACCGCTGACGTCGGCGCCGGTGATTGCCGGCACCGTCAACCTTGCCAAGACCGTGATCACCGTTCCGGACAAATTGCCAGGTTCGCTTTCGGCGCTCGATGTCAAACACAAGAACGCGCCCGGCGCGGTGAGGGCGCAGGACAAGGCATTGCGCCCGGCCACGACCAGCGGCAAGACGGGTGGCAGCGGCCTTGTGCTGGATGTCACCGTCAACGCGCCGAACCAGATCTTCATCCAGGGCAGGGGCGTGGACGCCGAACTCGGCGGCTCGCTCAGGCTGACCGGTCCGGCCTCATCGCCGCAAGCGGTCGGCACTTTCACGCTGCAACGCGGGCGGCTGTCGATTCTCGGCAAGCGGCTGACCTTCACCGAGGGCACGGTCGGCTTTTCTGGCTCGCTGGTGCCCTATCTCAACCTGACCGCGACAACGACCACGAGCACCGCAACCGTCACCATCGTGGTGTCGGGCGAGGCGACCAATCCGAAATTCACCTTCACCTCGGTGCCGGCGCTGCCCGAGGACGAGGTGCTGGCGCAACTGATCTTCGGGCGGTCCATGTCGAACCTGTCGCCGCTGCAGATCGCGCAACTGGCCGAAGCCGCCGGGCAACTCGCCGGTGTCGGCGGCTCGACGTCGCTGCTGGAAAACCTGCGCAGCGCGATCGGCGTCGACGATCTCGATGTCACCACCGACGAAAAGGGCGGCACGGCGGTTTCTGCCGGCAAGTACCTCAACGACCGCACCTATGTGACGATCCAGAAAGGCGACAAGCCGGGCTCGGGCAAGGCCACGATCGACCTCAACGTGGGACGTGGCGTCAAACTGCGCGGCGAGGCGACGGACGCCGGCGAAGCCAAGGGCGGCATCTTCTACGAGCAGGAATATTGAAGCGGAGACTTGGGCTGGCCCTCATCCTGGCGAGGGCTGGTCCTGTCGCAAACCGCGCCAATGTCTCAGTTTAATCGCCTGAAGAGATTTAGTGGAAATCCGTCGCGCACTAGCAATTTTGCGCCAAGACTGTCGCTATCACGCGAACCGCTCCCCCTCCAAAGTTGCACATTCGTCAATATGTTCCCAACCATGCCGTCTTTGACATCATGGCCTGGATGCGGAATGTTAATCGGCGGAAAGCCAACAATGGGAGTTAGTCATGACAATCTACAAGAGTAATGGCGATAGCGTTCCGGATCACATCCTGGCCATGGCCGAAGAGGCCAAGTCGGGTAAGGTCGATCGCCGCGAATTCCTCGCGCTCGCCAGCGTCTTCGGCGCTTCGACGGCCATGGCCTATGGCCTTCTGGGGCTCGCCGCCCCGACGCCGGCCAAGGCCGAGGACGTGCAGGGTAAGAAAGGCGGCGTGCTCAAGGTGGCAATGTCGGTCAAGGATCCCAAGGATCCGCGCACGGCCGACTGGTCGGAAATCTCCAATGCCGAGAGGCAGGCGCTCGAGCCGCTGGTGAAATACACCCACCAGTACACATTCGCGCCCTATCTCCTGGAAAGCTGGGACATCAATGACGACGCCACCGAGTACACGCTGCATGTGCGGCCGGGCGTCGAATGGAACAATGGTGACAAGTTCACCGCCGACGACGTGATCTACAATTTCACCCGCTGGGCCGACAAGGCCGCGGAAGGCAACTCCATGCCGGGCCGTCTCGGCAGCCTCGTCGATGACAAGACCAAGAAATTGCGCGAAGGGTCGGTCATCAAGGTCGACGACATGACCGTCAAGCTGAAGCTCACCAAACCCGATATCGCCATCATCCCCAACCTGACCGATTATCCGGCACTGGTGGTGCACAAGAGCTTCGACGAGAAGGGCGCCAACTTCAAGAACTGCCCGATCGGTACGGGTCCGTTCGAGCTCGTCTCCTACGACGTCGGCCAGAAGGTCGTCTACAAGCGCCGCGAGACCGGCAAGTGGTGGCAGGGCGAAGCCTTCCTCGATGGCGTCGAGTTCATCGATTACGGCACCGATCCGGCCGCAACGGTTTCGGCCTTCGAATCGGGCGAAGTTCAGACCAACCATGAGACGACCGCCGACTACGTCAAGATCATCGCAGACGTCGGCGCGCCGCCTTCCGAGGTCGTGACCGCCGCCACCGTGGTGTCGCGCTTCAACGTCAACGCCAAGCCTTATGGCGACCAGAAAGTGCGTCAGGCGATGTGTCTGGCCGTCGACAACTCGGTGGTGCTGCAGCTCGGCTACGGCAATGCCGGCACGCCGGCCGAGAACCACCATGTCGCGCCGATCCATCCCGAATATGTCGAGCTGCCCAAAATCAAGCGCGACATCGCCAAGGCCAAGCAGATGCTGACGGAAGCCGGCGTGATCGATTTCGAACACGAGCTGATCAGCAACGACGAGGACTACCACAAGAACACCACGGACGCGATCGCGGCCCAACTGCGCGAGGCTGGCATCAAGGTGAAGCGCACCGTGCTGCCAAGCTCGACCTTCTGGAACGACTGGACGAAATATCCGTTCTCGGAAACCAACTGGAACATGCGTCCACTTGGCATCCAGGTCATCGCCATCGCCTACCGCTCGGGTGAAGCCTGGAACGAGACGGCCTACGCCAATCCGGACTTCGACAAGAAGGTCAACGAGGCGCTCGGGATCGCCGACGCGGAGAAGCGCAAGGTGGTGATGAAGGACATCGAGCAGATGCTGCAGGATTCCGGCATCATCATCCAGCCTTACTGGCGCAAGCTCTACATCAACATCAAGCCCGAGGTGAAGAACCACTCGATGCACCCCACCTACGAGCACGACTTCGGCAAGGTCTGGCTCGATCAGGCGTGACCCACAGCCTGTCGGGAGCGGGGCGCCAGCGCCTTTCGCTCCCGCGGCATCGCCGCCGTTGCATTGGATGCAGCGGCGGCGTGACGTCACAAGGTTTTTGATACAGGGTTGAACCTATCTGACCCCAACCCGGCCGGCAGGGGGGTACAATGTTCTCATTCATCGCCAGACGCATCGGCACGATACTGCTCACGATGCTGTGCCTGACGCTGGTCGTCTTCTTCCTCGTCAATCTGGAACCCAACCTGAAGAAGCTGGCGATCAGCCAGACCGAGATGCACACCTCGGCCGAACAGCTGGAAAGCTGGCTGGTCAATCACGGCTACCGGCAGAACTTTTTCGTGCGCTACGGCCAGTGGCTCGGCGTCGTGCCCAAGCAGCCGGTAACCGATCCGGCGACCGGTAAGCCGGCGCAGCGCTTCTCTTTCTGCAATGATCCGGCCGAGCCGAAGTTCTCCGGCGTGCTCCAGGGTGATTTCGGCTGCTCGACCAAATTCAAGACCACGGTGGGGGCCAAGCTATTCCCTGCGCTCGGCGCCACGGGCATCCTGATGTTCTGTGTGCTGGCGGTGATGGTGCCGGTCTCGCTGCTGATCGGCATCCTGGCCGGCATGCGCGAGGGGTCGCGCACCGACCGGGTGCTGTCGGTCGCCTCGATCGCCTCGACGGCGACGCCCGAATATGTATCGGGCGTCATCTTTACCGTCATCTTCGCCTCCTGGCTTGGCTGGCTGAACGGATCCGCCGCATCGGCAAGCCAGGGCATCACCTTCTATAACTTCACGCTGCCGGTGATCACGCTGGCCATCTACGGCATCGGCTACATCGCGCGCATGACGCGTGCCTCGATGGTCGAGGTGATGACGCAGCAATATATCCGCACCGCCCGGCTGAAGGGTCTTTCCTTCAAAAGCGTGGTGGTCAAGCACGCGCTGCGCAACGCTCTGATCGCGCCCTTCACCGTGATCATGCTGCAGTTTCCGTGGCTGCTCACCGGCGTCGTCATCGTCGAGGTGATGTTCCGCTATCAGGGCTTCGGCTACACGCTGGTCGAGGCCGCAGGCAACAACGACATCGACCTTTTGCTCGGCTGCTCGCTGGTCTCGGTGTTCATCGTCCTGATCACGCAGCTCATTTCCGATGTCGGCTACGCGTTCCTCAATCCGCGCATTCGGGTCCAGTAGGGGAGACGGCGCATGCAAGCCCAATATATCGGCGCCTCCACCGTCGTCCTCGAAGTGCTCTGGCGCTTCTGGCCGGTCTGGCTCGCGCTTCTCATCGTCATGGGCGCAAGCTTCCTCTACAAGAAGAAGCTGGCTCTCTACGGCCAACTGTTCGACAGCGGCGTCGGCATAGCGGGGGTGGCCATCTGCCTGTTCTGGCTGTTCACGGCGATCTTCGCCTCGACCATCTCGCCTTTCGATCCGCTCGGCCAGATTCCCATCATGAAGGATACACTGCCCGGAGCCATCGAACCGCAATCGGGCCTCGCTTATCTATTCGGTGGCGACAAGCTCGCCCGCGATGTCTTTTCACGCATGGTCTATGGCAGCCAGATCGTCCTGATCATCGCGCCGGCGGCGACCGGCTTCGCGCTCATGGTCGGCATCACGCTCGGCCTGCCGGCCGGCTATTATGGCGGCAAGATCGATACCGTTTTGTCGTTCCTGGCCAATCTCGTGCTGGCCTTCCCGGTTATCCTGCTGTTCTACCTCCTGGTGACGCCGGGCATCATGGACACGCCGATCCCCTACGCGCTGGCCGGCGTTTTCTTCCTGTTCCCGATTATTTTCTTCTGCGTGCTGTTCTGGACGCGCTACAAGAACCGTTCCGACCGGATCTACATCCTGCTCGGACTGACGCTGGTGGTCGGCGGCTGGATCTATGCCGGCCTGGTGTTCGATGCCGACCCGCTGAAGATCGTGCATATCGATCCCAACCAGCTCAACATCTTCGTGGCGGTGGTGTTCGCCTCCAGCCCGGGCGTGTTCCGCATCGTGCGTGGCCTGACCATGGATATCAAGACGCGGGACTATGTGGCGGCGGCCCAGACGCGCGGTGAATCGCCATGGTACATCATGCTGTGGGAGATCCTGCCCAATGCGCGCGGACCGCTGATCGTCGATGCCTGCCTGCGCATCGGCTACACCACCATCCTGCTCGGCACGCTGGGCTATTTCGGCCTCGGGTTGGCGCCGGAAAGTCCCGACTGGGGCACGGCGATCAAGGATGCCAGCCGGCTGCTGCGTTCCTTTATCCACCCGGCACTGCCGCCGACGATCGCGCTGATGTCGTTCGTACTGGGGCTAAACCTGCTCGCCGATTCCCTGCGCGAGCAATCGATGAAGGATTGATGGCGGGGTCCTCGACCCTACTTGCCCGGAAAAACCAAGGATTGGAGCGACCCATGAACGAGGCAGTTCGAAATCCGGCCAGGCCGAACAATGGGCCGATCATCGAGATCGAGAACCTGTCGATCTCCTTCTTCACCCGCAAAGGCGAGATACCGGCCGTGATGGATTTTTCCTGCACGGTCATGCCCGGCGAGGCGATGGGCATTGTCGGCGAATCCGGCTGCGGCAAGTCGACCGTGTCGCTCGGCATCATGCGTGATCTCTCCAACATCGGAAAGATCGTCGGCGGCAAGATCAGGTTCCAGGGAAAGGACATGGGCGAGCTCTCCGAGGAGGAGCTGCGCAGCATCCGCGGCAACAAGATCGCCATGATTTACCAGGAACCGATGGCGAGCCTGAACCCGGCGATGAAGATCGGCCAGCAGCTAATGGAAGTGCCGCTGATCCACGACAAGGTGTCGAAGGAAGAGGCCTATAAACGTGCGCTCGAAATGGTGCGCTCGGTGAAGCTTCCCGATCCCGAACGCATGATGCGCTCCTATCCGCACCAGCTTTCGGGCGGCCAGCAGCAGCGCATCGTCATCGCCATGGCGCTGCTGTCGAAGCCGGCGCTGCTTCTCCTCGACGAGCCGACGACGGCGCTCGACGTAACGGTGGAGGCGGGAATCGTCGAACTGGTCAAGGGGCTGGGCGAGAAGTTCGGCACCTCGATGATCTTCGTGTCGCACAATCTTGGCCTGATCCTGGAGACCTGCGACCGCATCACGGTGATGTATTCGGGCGAGGCCGTCGAGACCGGCAAGATCAAGGACGTGTTCGACCGGATGCGCCATCCCTATACGCAGGGCCTTTTCCGCTCGATTCCACTGCCGGGCGCCGACAAGAACTCGCGGCCGCTGATCTCGATCCCCGGCCAGCTGCCCCTGCCGCATGAAAGGCCGAAGGGCTGTAATTTCGGTCCGCGCTGCCACCATTTCGTCGAGGGCGTCTGCAACGCCGCCGAAATCCCGATGATCGAAGTCGCGGGACATGAAGGTCATTTCTCGCGCTGCGTGCGCTTCAACGAAATCGATTGGGACGCCCTGCCGCCCGGCGCCAAAAAGGTCAATGAGAAGGTGGTGCCGGGCGCACCGGTACTCAAGATCGAGGACTTGAGAAAATACTACAAGGTTGGCGGCAGTGAGGTGTTCGGCTCAAGCGAGGGCCGCGTCGTCAAGGCCAACGAGACGATTTCGTTTACGGCGCGCGAATCCGAAACCGTCGCCATTGTCGGCGAATCCGGGTGCGGAAAATCGACGCTGGCCAAAGTACTGCTCGGGCTCGAGACGGCGAGCTCCGGCAAGGTCACGCTCGCCAACAAGGAAATCCAGTCGACCGGCATCGAGAGCCGCAGCGTCGACACGGTGTCGTCGATCCAGATGGTGTTCCAGAACCCGTTCGATACGCTCAACCCCAGCCATTCGGTCGGCTCGCAGATCATCCGCACACTGGAAAAATTCAACGTCGGCAAGACCGTCGCCGACCGGCGCAAGCGCATGCTGGAATTGCTTGACCTGGTGAAGCTGCCGCGCGCCTTCGAGAGCCGCAAGCCGCGCCAGCTTTCGGGTGGCCAGAAGCAGCGCATCGGCGTGGCGCGCGCCTTTGCCGGCGATGCCAAGGTGGTGGTGGCCGACGAGCCGGTCTCGGCGCTCGACGTGTCGGTGCAGGCGGCGGTGACTGAGCTGCTGATGGACATCCAGCGCAAGAATAAGACGACGATGCTGTTCATCAGCCACGATTTGTCGGTCGTGCGCTATATCGCCGACCGGGTCGTCGTCATGTATCTCGGCTATATCGTCGAGCAAGGCACGACCGACCAGATCTTCGCGCCGCCCTATCATCCGTACACCGAGGCACTGCTTTCGGCGATCCCGATCGCCGACACCAGCGTGATCAAGAAGCACATCGTGCTGGAGGGCGACATACCCTCGGCAATGAACCCGCCGACAGGCTGTCCATTCCAGACGCGCTGCGGCTACAAGAGACTGGTGCCGGATAATCTCTGCGAAACCAAGGTGCCGCCGGTAAAGAACCTGGGCGACGGGCACATGAGCCTGTGCTGGCTCTCGGACGACGTTCTGGCGACGATGGAGCCGGTGATCAAGTTCGACAAGCAGCATGCCGACCATGAGGGCGTGCCGGACGACGCGCCGCATGGGGCCGGCCCGGGCTTTGCCGGTCAGCCACCCAACCGACCACATGGCAAGACCGCCAGTGCGGAAGCCAGCGCGGTGGGAGAGGACGCCGAGGAGACAGAAGCCGTGTGGCGAGCCCGCCGCCACGAGGTGCGCGACGAGGTCTCCGAAACAGGTGCAGCGGCGACCGATGCCAACGCGACCTCCGCGCCTTTCACGCCGAGAACGCTTGGCGAGGGCCGCCAGGCAGAGAATGCGCGTGTCGCACCAATTAGCGGCCGTGCGGCCAGACCAGGTGCGGCGCGTGATGGCGCGGCCGACAGGAACCGACCCGCCGGCATCTCCAAGCCTGCCAAGCCGGACGACTTGAAATTGATATCCGGCGTGGGCCCGAAGACGGAAGCCATCCTCAATGGCCTCGGTATCTTCACCTATGCTCAAATTGCCACGTGGAAGAAGGCCGAACGGGAGTGGGTCGACGACCATTTGAGATTCCAGGGCCGCATCGAGCGCGAGGACTGGGTCAAGCAGGCGAAGGCGCTCGCCAAGGGCGGCGAGGCGGAATACATCAAGGTGTTCGGCAGGAAGCCGCGCTGACAGATGCTGTCGTTGTAGCGGGAGCCCTTTAGCTGCCGCACTGCCTTAGCTGTTCGGCATAGTCGCGGGCCATCTTGTCGGTGGCCCGGGCATAGCTCTGGACGGCGGAATCGCCACGATTGCCGCGGCCATAGGCGGTCCAGCCGAGATAGTAGGCAAGGTAGAGATTGTAGGTGTCGTTGCGGGCGACGCCGTAGGTATCCGCTGTCTTGGAATGGTACCAGCCGACGAAATCGACGGCGTCGGAGAATTTGGTCCGGCGGGCCGCCCAGTTGCCCGTTTCTCTCTGATATTGCGACCAGGTCCCGTCCAGCGCCTGCGAGAAGCCGGTGGCCGACGAGACGTGCTTCCAGGGGATGAAACCGAGCAGTTTGGTGCGCGGCGGCCGGGCGTTGCTCTTGAAACCGGATTCCTTACGCACGGTCGCCATCAGCACGGGGACGGGCACGCCGTATTTCTGCTCGGCGCGTTCGGCGGCCGACTGCCAATTGTCGAACCAGCCGTCATTCTGGTCGAAGACGGCGCAGACATTGTTGATGTGGCTGGGGGCCGTCGCACAGGCCGAAAGTGCCAGCAGCATACCAACCGCTACAATTTTACTAAAACTCGACCTACGCATCGGCAGAGCAATAGGCTCAAATCATAAAGGGAATCTTGCTGCCCTCGTTAACGGGCCGCCGATGCGGGCGCTTCAGAAAAATGCCATATTGATCACCCGACATATCTTGTCGCTTTTCATAAATCGATGTTTCGAAAATGCCGCCTCGGTTAAAATCGCGCCCGCAAACGGCGTATTTCTGACAGCTGGCGCGGTTTGCCGAGGCTTTGATGCCTGGCATGAACGAACCAAGACGCAAGCGCGGCGCCGAGCGCACCAGCAACCGGGGACCAGGGCCTATCCCGCAGCTGCCGGCGAGGCGGGTGACCAATCCTTATCCGCCGATGGCCTTGCTGTCGCCCGACCAGATCGAGGCGATCCACCAGGCGTCGATGCACATATTGGAGAATTTCGGCATCGAGGTGATGAGCCCGCGGGCGCTCTCGCTGTTCGAGCAGGCCGGTGCCAGCGTGGACCACGCGTCGGCGAACGTGCGCATTGACCGCGGCATGGTCGACGAGGCGCTGAAGACGACGCGGTCCAATTATTCCCTTACACCGCGCAATCCGGCCAACGCCGTTCATCTCGGCGGCAACACAATCAATTTCACGCTCGTTGCGGGGCCGCCCAATGTGCACGACATGGCGCGGGGCCGCCGCCCCGGCAATTTGCGCGACTATGCGGATCTGACCCGGCTGGCGCAGCATTTCAACTGCGTGCACATGCTCGGCAACCAGGTCTGCGCGCCGGTCGAATTGCCGGCCAATTCGCGCCATCTCGACACCTATTTCACCAATCTGACGCTGACCGACAAAAGCTTCCATGTCTCGGCGATCGGCCGGGGCAGGGCGCTGGACGGGATCGAGATGATGGCGATCGCGCGCGGGCTGACGCTGGACCAGTTGCGCGACGATCCAGGCATCGCCACCATCATCTCGGTCAACTCGCCGCGCCGTTTCGACGAGATGATGGCCGAGGGGCTGATGACGATGGCCGAATTCGGCCAGTCTGTGGCAGTGACGCCGTTCACGCTGATGGGCGCGATGAGCCCGGTGACGCTGGCGGGTGCGCTCGCGCAGCAGAATGCGGAAGCACTGTTCGGCGTAGTCCTGACGCAACTTGTGCGTCCGGGCGCGCCGGTCATGTATGGCGCCTTTACCTCCAATGTCGACATGAAGTCGGGCGCGCCGGCCTTCGGCACGCCTGAAAACACCAAGGCCAACATCGCGTCGGGGCAATTGGCACGGCGTTACGGGCTGCCCTACCGAACAACGCCGGGCTCGGCCTCCAACGCCGCCGATGCGCAAGGCGCTTACGAGACGTTGATGGCGCTGTGGGGCGCTGTGCTCGGCCACGGCAACCTCGTCTATCACGCCGCCGGCTGGCAGGAGGGCGGGCTGACGGCGTCGTTCGAGAAATTCATCATCGACGTCGAAATGATCCAGCACATGATGGAGTTTTTGCGCCCGATCGTGGTCGACGAGGCCGAGCTTGCCGTCGAGGCGCTGGGCACGGTGCCGACCGGCGGCCATTTCTTCGGCGAGCCGCACACGCTGGAACGTTATGCGACGGCCTTCTATCAGCCGATGCTTTCGAACTGGCAGAATTTTGAAGCCTGGCAGGAAGCCGGGGGCCTCGACGCAACCGCGCGCGCCACGCGGTTGTGGAAGAAGGCGCTCGAAGACTATGTCGAGCCGCCGATGGACGTCACCGTGCGCGAAGCGCTGGAGGCCTACGTGACCAAGCGCAAGGAAGCGATTGGGGCGGGCGAGCCGTGATGCGCCACGAACGTCCCGTTTTGAATCATCTAGCCCATCCAACTCACTGATATCAGAGAAGAACCCATGAAATCGCATGCAAAGGTCGTGGTCATTGGCGGCGGGGTTGTCGGGTGTTCCGTGCTGTTCCATCTCGCCCGCCATGGCTGGACCGACGTCGTGCTTCTGGAGCGAGACGAGCTGACTTCAGGCTCGACGTGGCACGCGGCCGGCGGCATGCACACGATCAATGGCGATCCCAACGTCGCCAAGCTGCAGAAATACACGATCAACCTCTACAAGGAGATCGAGGAGCTTTCCGGCCAGGCGACCGGCGTGCATCTGACCGGCGGCGTGCTGCTGGCGGCGACCGAGGCACGGCTCGACTGGCTGCGTGGCGTCGTCGCCAAGGGTCGCTATCTCGGCATCGATCTCGAAGAAATCTCGCCGAAACAAGCGGCCGAACTGATGCCTCTGCTCGACCCCAAGCAGTTCGTCGGCGCTGTCCGCAACAAGGAGGACGGCCATCTCGATCCCTCCGGCGTCACCCATGCCTATGCCAAGGCTGCGCGTAAGCTGGGCGCCGAGGTCGAGCGCTTCACCAAGGTCGAGGACATCGTGCGGCGTCCCGACGGGCTGTGGCGCGTCATCACCAACAAGGGCGAGGTCGTGGCCGAGCATGTCGTCAACGCCGGTGGCCTTTGGGCGCGCGAGGTCGGCCGCATGGTCGGGCTCGAACTGCCGGTGCTGGCCATGGAGCACATGTATCTGATCACCGAGGACATGCCGGAGGTCGCCGCCTGGAACGCCAAGACCGGCACCGAGATCATCCACGCCGTCGATTTCGACGGCGAGCTCTATTTGCGCCAGGAGCGCGGCGGTATGCTGATGGGCACCTATGAGAAGGCCAACAAGGCATGGTCCGAGCACCAGACGCCGTGGAATTTCGGCCATGAATTGCTGGAGCCGGACATCGACCGCATCGCGCCGTCGCTGGAAGTCGGCTTCCGGCATTTCCCGGCCTTTCAGAACACCGGCATCAAGCAGATCATCAACGGACCCTTCACCTTCGCGCCTGACGGCAACCCGCTGGTCGGGCCGGTGCGCGGTTTGCCGGGCTTCTGGGTGGCCTGCGGCGTCATGGCCGGTTTCAGCCAGGGCGGCGGCGTTGGGCTCGCGCTGTCCAACTGGATGATCGAGGGCGATCCCGGCGCCGACATCTGGGCCATGGACGTGTCGCGCTATGGCGACTGGGCGACGATGGCCTACACCAACGCTAAGGTGCGCGAGAACTATTCCAGGCGCTTTTCGATACGCTTCCCCAATGAGGAATTGCCCGCCGGACGGCCGCTGAAGACCACGCCGGTCTATGACCTGCTGTCGGCCAAGGGCGCGCAATGGGGCGTGTCCTATGGGCTGGAAGTGCCGCTCTGGTACGCGCCCGAAGGCGTCAAGGACGAGTTCTCGTGGCGTCGCTCGAGCGATTTCGCGCATGTCGGCAGGGAGGTTGCAAACGTTCGCGGGGGCGTCGGCATCGCCGAGATTTCGAATTTCGCCAAATACGGCGTGACAGGCGAGGGGGCTGCTGCATGGCTCGACCGGCTGCTCGCCTGCAAGCTGCCGAGGCCAGGCCGCATGACGCTGGCGCCTATGCTGAAGGAGGACGGCAAGCTCATCGGCGATTTCACGCTGGCCAATCTCGGCGGCGAGGAGTGGTTCATCGCCGGTTCCGGCATTGCCGAGCAGTACCATATGCGCTGGTTCGAAAAGCATCTGCCCGCGGATGGTTCTGTCCGCATCGAGGCTTCGGGCGCGAAACTCACCGGCCTTGCCGTCGCCGGGCCGAAGGCGCGGGACGTGCTGGCCAAGGTCACGCGGACGGACGTCTTGAACGCCGTCTTTCCCTTCATGGCCATCGGCAAGATGGATATCGGCATGGCGCCGTGCCTGGTAGGCCGCGTCAGCTACACCGGTGATCTCGGCTATGAAATCTGGGTGGCGCCGGAATATCAGCGCGCGGCGTTCCAGGCGCTGATGGCGGCGGGCGAGGAGTTCGGCATTGGCCTGTTCGGCTCCCGTGCGCTGAACGCACTGCGGCTGGAAAAGAACTATGGCTCGTGGGCGCGCGAATACCGGCCGATCTACGGACCGCTGGAGGCAGGGCTCGATCGCTTTGTCGCCTATGGCAAGGAAGCCGATTTCATAGGCAAGACCGCGGCGTTGGCAGAGCGCAAGCAGGGCGGCAGGCTCAGGCTGCGCGCCTTCATCGTCGAGGCTGCCGACGCCGATGTCATCGGCGACGAGCCGATCTGGTTCGGCGGCACGGTGCGTGGCTGGGTGACGTCAGGCGGCTATGCGCATCATTCAAGGAAATCGGTGGCCATGGGCTACGTGCCGAAGGAGATCGCCGAGGAGAGCGAAGGCTTCGAGATCGAAATCCTCGGCAAGCGCCATGCCGCACGCATGCAGCCGGTGCCGCTGTTCGACGCCAATTTGGAGCGGATGCGGGCGTGAACAATCCGCATCCGGCTCGCATCAGGCAGCGCGGCGATTGTCGAGCGCAAAGGCGCCAGGGCCGGCGAAGAACAGATAGAGGAAGATGAAGCAGAACGAGATCGCCAAATCGCCGCCATTGTTGACCGGGAAGAAGCCGCGCGGCATGTGCGCCATGAAATAGGCGATCGCCATCTCGCCCGCCAGAAGGAAGGCGACTGGGCGGGTAAACAGCCCCAGCGCGAGCAGGATGCCGCCGGCGAACTCGAGAATGCCGGCTGTCAGCGTCAACCCGCTGAGGGCGTGGGGTTCGGCGCTTGCCGGGAAATTGAACAGCTTCTGGCTGCCATGCTCGATGAACTGCAGCGCGGTTATGATGCGCAGAACGCCGAGCGCCTGTGGCTGGTATCGGGCCAAGCCTTCAAAAAGCGCCATCTGAAACTCCGTTTTCACCCCCAGGTCCGGCCTAGATTATCGCCCCGAGATGGACCATTCACTTCCCGCTACCGGACATCAACAATCGGTGATGCGAGATGTTCCGCAATGCGTCGATATTTTCTCCCTAAGGTTGCATAATTATCCCTCTGGTTGTATCGATCTGTAGATAGTTGAAATCGTTTGGGGGTCTCTCGCCATGAAAAAAGTCGTCATCAGCTTTTTCGCAATCCTTGCCGGTACAAGCTTCGCGATGGCCGAGGATGCCGGCTGCGAGGCTTTCAAATGGCCGGTAACGCGCGAGCAGGCGCTGTTCGCCGCGCCTCCTTCTGCTGCGTCGGGGACGACGCTGGCGGTCGGCGCTGCCGCCGATCTGGTTCTGGTGCCGGCCGAGACAGCGGAATTCGCCCTCCCGCCGGAACGTGCCCCGGCGCCTGGCACGTTCGGCGCTGTCGCCAGCATGGTTGTGCCGCCGGAAGGAGGCATCCAGATAAGCTTGTCGGGCGAAGCCTGGATCGATGTCATTCAGGACGGCCATACCGTGAAATTGGCCGGCTACAGCGGGGTCAAGACCTGTCCGGACATTCGCAAGAGCGTTCGGTTCAAGCTTGCGCCCGGCCCGGCCACCGTCCAGTTCAGCGGTGCAAAAAAGGCAGGCCTGAAAGTCGCGGTGCTGACGCCGGAATAGCTCGGCGCCAAGCAATCTTACGATCAAAGGCCGTCCTCCTGTGCGACGTTGAGCCCCTTACCGTCCGGGCGCCATCAAGGCGAAATGGGCGCCTTGCGGATCCTGGCACTGCACGATCCAGCTGCCGCCGGGGACCTCCATCGGGCCCATCAGGATCTTGCCGCCATTGTCGGTCACCTGTTTTGCCGCCGCGTCGATGGCGGTTACGTTGAAATAAAACTGCCAGACCGGCACCGAGATCTGTTCGGGTTTGTTCATGATGCCACCACCGGATTCGGGGCCGGCCGCGAAGGTTTGATAGGTTCCCATCGGCCCCATGTCGAAATCGCCGGCATTGGTCCATCCGAACTGGCTGGAATAGAAGTCGAACGCGGCCTTCCAGTCGGTTGTGTAAAGCTCGTGCCAGCCGATATGGCCCGGCGTGCTGGCCGGCATGACCGGCTGGTCGGGCCCGTTCGGCTGCAGGAACATGAAGGTCGCGCCTTGCGGATCGGCGACGACGGCGAAGCGGCCGACGCCCGGAATGTCGTCGGGCTGGCGATGAACGGCGCCGCCGGCCTTCTGCAGCGACGCCGTGGCAGCATCGACATCCCTGGTGTGGATATAGCCAAGCCAGGCGGGAGGCATGCCCATCTTGGCGGCATCCTCAGGCATCGTCATCAGCCCGCCGACGCCACGCTCGCCGACATTCATGACGATGTAGCGCGGCATGCCGGGAGCCTTGTCGAAGGCTTGCGCGGTCCAGCCGACCACCTTGGTATAGAACGCCTCGGCGGCGTCGAGGTCTGATGTCATCAATTCGTACCAGAAGAAGGGCATTGGGGATTTCGGCATCGTCGGTCTCCTCACCTTTTGCGTCGATCGTCCTTCGATCCATCATAGGACGATCTTCGAGACGGAAATCCGACAGCGGAGGAATAATTGCGGCTCGCCAGGCATGCCATGATTGCGGCTCGCCGCTTAGCGGACCGTCCTTCCTCGAAAGTTCGACATTCGCGCATTACGATGTTAAACGTGAATTAAATTATCATATTTTATTCGAGCCTTTTCAGAGGCTTATGTAGAAAATTGACCAATTGATAAAAAAATAAAACGTGCTAGCCTTCCCTAAAACGAAAACAAGGGGAACTGACGATGGCAGAAGCACAGTTCAGGGAAGGCATTGCAGGCGGCCGGCTGCCTGCCGATCAGTATGCGGACAATTTTTCCGACCTGCATCCGCCGCTCGACCACCACGAGGCGCTGGTCGAAGCCGACCGCTGCTATTTCTGCTACGACGCGCCGTGCATGAACGCATGCCCGACCTCGATCGACATTCCACTGTTCATCCGCCAGATCTCCACGGGCAATCCGATCGGCTCGGCCAAGACCATTTTCGACCAGAACATTCTGGGCGGCATGTGCGCTCGCGTCTGCCCGACCGAAACGCTGTGCGAGGAGGTCTGCGTGCGCGAAGTGGCGGAAGGCAAGCCGGTGCAGATCGGTCGGCTGCAGCGCTATGCCACCGATATCGCGATGAGCGAGAACAGGCAATTTTATCCACGTGCCGCGCCGACAGGCAAGACGGTCGCCGTGGTGGGCGCCGGGCCGGCCGGCCTTGCCGCCGCCCATCGGCTCGCCCGCCATGGCCACGACGTCACAATCCTGGAAGCGCGCGCGAAGGCGGGCGGGCTCAACGAATACGGCATCGCCGCTTATAAGAGCGTCGACAATTTCGCCCAAGCCGAGGTCGAGTACGTCACCTCGATTGGCGGGATTGATATCCAGAACGGTAAGGCGCTCGGCCGCGACTATCAGCTCTCCGACCTGATCCGCAATTATGACGCGGTGTTTCTGGGCATGGGGCTCGGCGGCGTCAATGCGCTGCGCGCCGATGGCGAGGCCGCCGTGGGCGTCACCAACGCCGTCGAGTTCATCTCCGAGCTGCGCCAAGCCAGCGATCTCTCCGGCCTGCCGGTCGGCCGCCGCGTCGTCGTCATCGGCGGCGGCATGACGGCGATCGATGCCGCGGTGCAGTCGAAGCTGCTTGGCGCCGAGGAGGTGACGATCTGCTACCGGCGCGGCCAGGAACATATGAATGCTTCCGAATTCGAGCAGGACCTGGCGGCCGCCAACGGCGTCGTCATCCGACACTGGCTACAGCCGAAGCGGGTGATTGCCGAAGGCGGCAAGGTCAATGCCATCGAGCTTGAATACACCGCCATGAACGGCGACAGTCTTGCCGGCACCGGCGAGACGCTGACCCTCGTTGCCGACCAGGTGTTCAAGGCGATCGGACAGAGTTTCGTCCCCGCTGCGCTCAACGGCAGCGGTGCTGCGATCGAGCTCGAGGCCGGGCGCATCAAGGTCGATGCGGAAGGGCGCACCTCGCTGGCCAAGGTCTGGGCCGGCGGCGACTGCATATTCGGTGGCGACGACCTGACCGTTTCGGCCGTGGCGCAAGGGCGTGATGCGGCGGAATCCATTCACCGGGCACTGACCTCGAACGGGAGGGCATGAGCATGGCAGATATCAGGAATAATTTCGTCGGCATCAAATCGCCCAATCCGTTCTGGCTGGCCTCGGCGCCGCCGACCGACAAGGCCTACAATGTCGTGCGCGCCTTCAAGGCCGGTTGGGGCGGTGTCGTCTGGAAGACGCTGGGCGAAGAGGGCCCGCCGGTGGTCAACGTCAATGGCCCACGCTACGGCGCGATCTGGGGCGCCGACCGCCGTCTGCTCGGCCTCAACAACATCGAGCTGATCACCGACCGCGACTTGCAGACCAATCTGCGTGAGATGAAGCAGGTCAAGATGGAGTGGCCCGACCGGGCGCTGATCGCCTCGATCATGGTGCCTTGCGTCGAGGAAAGCTGGAAGGCGATCCTGCCGCTTGTCGAGGAAACCGGCGCCGACGGCATCGAGCTCAATTTCGGCTGCCCGCACGGCATGTCGGAGCGCGGCATGGGCGCCGCCGTCGGCCAGGTGCCGGAATATATCGAAATGGTTGTGCGCTGGTGCAAGCAGTACACGCGCATGCCCGTCATCACCAAGCTGACGCCCAACGTCACCGATATCCGCAAGCCGGCGCGAGCAGCACATGCCGGCGGCACCGACGCGGTGTCGCTGATCAACACCATCAACTCGATCACCGGCGTCGATCTCGACAGCTTCGCGCCGATGCCGACCATCGACGGCAAGGGCTCGCATGGCGGTTATTGCGGCCCTGCGGTGAAGCCGATCGCCATGAACATGGTGGCCGAGATCGCGCGCGACCCCGAAACGCAGGGGCTGCCGATCTCCGGCATTGGCGGTATCACCACCTGGCGCGACGCTGCCGAGTTCATGGCGCTCGGCGCCGGAAACGTGCAGGTGTGCACGGCCGCGATGACCTACGGTTTCAAGATCGTGCAGGAGATGATCGCCGGTCTCGAAAACTGGATGGACGAGAAGGGCCATCGCTCGCTCGACGACATCATCGGCCGTGCCACGCCCAATGTCACGGACTGGCAGTATCTCAACCTCAACTATGTCGCCAAGGCGCATATCGACCAGGATGCCTGCATCAAATGCGGCCGCTGCCACATCGCCTGCGAGGACACCTCGCATCAGGCGATCACCAGCATGGTCGACGGCGTCAGGCATTTCGAGGTGATCGAGGCCGAATGCGTCGGCTGCAATCTTTGCGTCAATGTCTGCCCGGTTGACAACTGCATCACCATGGAGCCGCTGGCCGCCGGGGTGATGGACCAGCGCACCGGCATGCCTGTGTCGCCGGTCTACGCCAACTGGACCACGCACCCGAACAACCCAATGGCCAAGGTGGCGGCGGAGTAGGGCGGAACAATCAAGGAAAAAGCGGCGTCCTCGGGCGCCGTTTTCATTTTGCTATTGCAGATACAAAATATCCAGGATATAAGTTATCCATGTATTGGAGATTGGTATCATGAAACTCGGCGATGGCGTCGAAGCGGCCATCCACTGCGCGGCGACGCTGGCTGGCGTCGATGGCGACAGCACCATGCCAGGTGCGGCCCTGGCGGAGGCGTTTGGCCTGTCGCCGAGCTATCTCCTGAAACATCTCAACATGCTCACCGCTGCGCGCATCCTGGAATCCGTTCCTGGGCCGGCGGGCGGCTACCGGTTGGCGAAACCGGCCGAACGCATCACGCTGCTGGACATCGTGCTGGCGGTCGAAGGGCGCGAGCCGGCTTTCCGATGCGGCGAAATCCGCCAGCGCGGCCCGACGAAACTCGATGCATCGGCCTATGTCAGGCCGTGCGGCATCAATGCTGCGATGCTGAAGGCGGAGCGCGCCTATCGCGCGGCGCTGGCCGAGGTCAGGCTGTCCGACATCGTGTCGGACTTCATGAAAGGCGCCGATCCGCGGTCGGTCGCGGCAAGCTGCGCTTTCACCGAGCGCCACCAGCGGCAGCAGAAATCCAGTTCAACCAAGCAAGCATGAAAGGAAAGATGATGAGACAGAGGCTCCAGTTCTTCGCCAAGGCGCCCGAGATCATGAAAGCGGTGTCGGCGCTCAATAAGGCGGTCGACGAATGCGGGCTCGAGGAAAGCCTGCTGCACCTGATCAAGCTCAGGGCCTCACAGATCAATGGCTGCTCCTTCTGTGTCGAGATGCACAGCCGTGAGGCGAGGCGCGACGGCGAGACCGAACAGCGGCTTTATCTGGTTTCGGCCTGGAAGGAATCGCCGCTGTTTTCGGAGCGCGAGCGCGCCGCTTTGGCCTGGACCGAGGCCGTGACGCTGATCGCCAACAATGGTGTTTCGGACGAACTCTATGCCCGCACGCTGGAACATTTCTCGGAAGAGGAGTTGGTCAAGCTCTCCGTGGCGCTGGGCATGATCAATACCTGGAACCGGCTTTGCATTCCGTTCCACGCCATTCATCCGATGCCTGCCGCCAAGGCCGCCTGATTGTTCGATCACGATCGGAGCGCCGCCAAGGGAGGCGGCGCTCCCATTATTTCAAAGGGAGAGCGTTTGATGCTTGCCGATTTGCCCGCCGCCTTGTTGGTTCTCGGCCGGCTGTTGCTTGGCGGCGGGTTTGTCTTCGCCGGCCTGCGCAACATTCAGAACGCGGGCTTCTTGACGGGGCTGATGGCCGCGCGAGGCGTGCCGCAGGCGCGGCTGGCGCTGTCGGTCGGCATCGTATTGCAGATCGTCGCCGGCGTGCTGGTGATGGCGGGCTTCTGGACCGCGATTGCCTGTATGGCGCTGGTGATGTTCCTGATCGTCGCCACGCCGATGGTCCACAATTTCTGGGACCATCAGGGACAGGAGCGTGCGTCGCGTATCAATGGTTTTGTTGGCAATGTCGCGCTGAGCGGCGGTTTCCTGACGCTGATCGCCCAATCGCTTTGACGGTTGCAGCTAGGCCGCGAACCGCAAACCACCATCGCAGGTCAGCACCTGGCCGGTCATGAAGCCGTTGGAGACGAGGAAGGCTATGGCCGAGGCGACGTCCTCGGCGCGGCCGATGCGGCCGACCGGCGTCTTGCCGGCATATTCCGCGAAGACCGCTTGTCGCTGCTCGTCCGGCAGAAAGTCCCACCAGGGTGTGTCGATGACGCCGGGCGCCACGACGTTGACGCGCAGCGGCTTCAGTTCGACGGCCAGGACCGGCGCCACCGTCAGGAGCATGCCATTGACGGCGCCGATGCCGGCGACGCCCGGCGTGGCGAGCTGGGCGGATACCGCCGAGATGAAGGTGACCGATCCTGATTTGTCCAGCGTCGGCAAGGCCGCCTGCAGGCAGGACAATTGCGGTCGCACCTTTTCGTCGACGCCGCCAGCGATATCGGCAAGGTCAAGCGTCTGGAATGGGCCAAGACCCTTGCCGCCGCTCGCGGCCAGAACGAGATGGTCGAACGGGCCGAGACGCTCGAAGAAGTGGCGCACTTCATTCGGCTTTGACGCATCGAATGCCGCCTTGTCAGCGGCGCCACCGAGACTTTTCCATGCGCTGACGAGCTTGTCCTGATTGCGCCCGGTGATGGTCACCTTCATGCCGGGGCCGAGCAGTTTGCGCGCCGTCGCCAGGCCGATGCCAGACGAGCCGCCGATGACGACTGTGTGTTCGATCTTGCTGGTCATGAACGCTCTTCCCTCTTCACTGTAGCCTGCCCGACAAGGTCGAGGCTCAAGTCGCGCAATTGTTGTCTTGCTCTGGCGTCGTAAGCCTGGGCGTCGGCGCGGGATTCGCGCAGGCCGTCGAAATAGAGGCCGCTGCGCGCTTCGAGCGCGGGGGAGGTGGCGAGATTGACAATGGCCTCGGCGCCGGTCTCCACCGAGCTCCATGGCGTGACGCCTGCCTGCCGGACCATCGTGGTGTTCATGTAGCTCGCCGGGTGCAGGGCGTTGACGGTAACCCCGCTGCCCTTGAGCTGCTCGGCGAGATCGATGGTGAACAGGATCTGCGCCAGCTTGCTCTGGCAGTAGGCGCGCACGCCGCTGTAGCCATGGGTAAGCATGACGTCGCTAAAGTCGATGGCCTGCTGGCCCGCCGAGGCGACGTTGACGATACGCGCCGGCGCGCTGGCCTTCAGCAGGGGCAGCAATCCCTCCGTAAGCAGGAAGCCGGCGAGATAGTTGACGGCGAAGCGCAGTTCATAGCCGTCGGCGCTGACCTGCCTTTTGGCGTTTTGGCCAGCCGTGCCGACACCGGCATTGTTGATGAGGATGTCGAGCCGAGCGGTTTTTTCACGCACGGCCTCGGCGAGCCGGCGCACCTCGGCCAGCGAGGCGAGGTCGGCTGCGAAGAACTCGGCCTTGCCGCCGGCCGCCTCGATGTCCGCGACCGTGGCCTTGCCGCGCGCCGCGTCGCGTCCGTGCACCAGCACCCGGGCGCCACCTGCGCCCAGCCGTTGCGCGACGACCCGGCCGACACCGTCGGTCGAGCCGGTGATCAGGATTGTCTTGTCTTTCAGGTCCATGTTTGAGCCTCCATTCGTTGCTCTCGACAGAAGATGGGGCAGCGGGTGCGCGCCAAACAGTTCAAACTTTATCCTGGTATCGGTACTGCTATAATAGGGTCATGGATGCTCCTTCTCATTCCGCTGAAGACAGCCGCCGGCGCGAGCTCGGCGCCTTCCTGCGCTCGCGCCGCGAGAGGCTTTCGCCACAGGCCGCCGGCATTGCCTGCGGCGCGCGGCGGCGCACGCCGGGCCTGCGGCGCGAGGAGGTGGCGATGATCGCCGGTGTCGGCACCACCTGGTACACCTGGCTGGAACAAGGCAGGGATGTCAGGCCCTCGGTGGAGGTGCTGGCGGCGCTCTGCGAGGCGCTGCGCCTCGACGCTGTCGAGAAGCGGCATTTGTTCATCCTCGCCGGCCGCCAACAGCCGGAGCGTCGTGGGGCAACGCCCGAAAAGGTCGACGGGCCGTTGCTGCACATGCTGCAAAGTCTTGTGCTGCAACCCGCTTATGTGGTTGGCCGGCGCTGGGACGTGCTCGCCTGGAACCCGGCAGCCGTCGCGGTGTTCGGCGATTATGGCTTGCTGGAAGGCGACGCCCGCAACATCGTCCACATGGTGTTTACAAGCCCGCAGCACCGTCGCCTGCTCGTCGACTGGGAAGAGCTTGCTCGCGTGGTGCTCGCTTCGTTTCGCGCCGAAAGCGCCAAATATGTCGGTGATCCCGATTTCGACCGGCTGATCGCGCTGATGATGCGCTCGAGCCCCGAGTTCCGCGATTGGTGGCCCCGACGTGACGTAGCGCGAAAGCTGACGGGTCTGAAGCACGTCCGCCATCCGACGGCCGGCGCCATGGCCTTCGAGCACATGAGCCTGTCGATCGACGATGGATCCGACATGCGGCTGGTCGTCTACACGCCGCTGGCCGAGCAGAACTCGATCGCCAAGCTGCAGAGCTTGCTTGATGCGCTGCCGGCCGAGCGGCGCAGCGCGTGAGCCTTCAGGGCAGGGTCAGGCCTTCGGCTTCAACCCGTCGAGGAACAATTGCTCCAGGAACCTCGCTGCGTCCTCGAAGCGGCCGTCGCCGCCACGGTTCGGGCCGAGCACGGCGCGGACCTGGACGTCGAAATCGGCATAGTGCTGGGTCGTCGCCCAGATCGAGAAGATCAGGTGCCAAGGATCCGTCCTGGCGATCTTGCCGGCGCGCATCCAGCCCTTGATGACGGTTGCCTTCTCGTCGACCAGCGTCTTCAGTTCGCCGGTCAGCAACGGCATAATGCGTGGTGCGCCCTGCAGAATCTCGTTGGCGAACAGCCGGCTCTCGCGCGGAAAATCGCGCGCCATTTCAAGCTTGCGCCTGATGTAGCTCCTGAGCTCGGTCAGGGGATCGCCGATGTGGTCGAGTTCCCTGAGCGGCGCCAGCCATGTGTCGAGCAGGCGCTGCATCAGCGTCTCGTGAATGTCTTCCTTGCGGCGAAAGTAATAGAGCAGGTTGGGCTTCGACATCCCCGCGGCTTCGGCGATCTGGTCGATGGTCGAGCCGCGGAAGCCATTGGTGGAGAACACCTCGAGTGCGGCTTCGAGAATGAGTTCGCGCTTCTCCTGCTGGATGCGGGTGCGGCGAGGGGCTTCCGTGCTGGTGTTCACCGTTGCGCGCCCTCGTGTTGAAAGCGGTCTGGCCCAATTCTCTGGACCAGTTTTTCCCCGGCCTGTGGAACGCACTTCAGGAGCCGCATTTCCGCTAGTAATCCCTTGACCGCCGACAGGGCGGTGCTAACGTTTGTCCAATCGGTCAAAAATTTGCGTAGCACGAAAGCGCGGCAAAGACCAAGCGTTGGACGTACCGAAACAGGTTACAAGGGGAAGTCTTGGTCATGTCCAACCGGCTGAAAGTCACGCCGAACGATCTCAGTGCATTCTGGATGCCGTTCACGGCAAACCGGCAGTTCAAGCAGGCGCCGCGCATGTTCGTGTCCGCCAAGGACATGCACTACACGACCAGCGACGGCCGCAAGGTGCTGGACGGCACCGCCGGCCTCTGGTGCGTCAATGCCGGCCATTGCCGGCCCAAGATCACCGAGGCGATCCAGCAGCAGGCCGCCGAGCTCGACTACGCTCCGGCCTTCCAGATGGGCCACCCGATCGTGTTCGAACTGGCCAACCGCCTGGTCGACGTCGCGCCAAAGGGCATGGATCACGTGTTCTTCACCAATTCCGGTTCGGAATCGGTCGAGACCGCGTTGAAGATGGCGATCGCCTATCACCGCGTGAAGGGCGAGGGCTCGCGCACCCGCCTGATCGGACGCGAGCGCGGGTATCACGGCGTCAATTTCGGCGGCATTTCGGTCGGCGGCATCGTCACCAACCGCAAGATGTTCGGCACGCTGCTCGGCGGCGTCGACCATATGCCGCACACGCACCTGCCCGAGAAGAACGCCTTCTCCAAGGGCGTGCCGGAACATGGCGCGGAGCTGGCCAACGAGCTGGAGCGCATCGTTGCGCTCCATGACGCCTCGACCATCGCGGCCGTTATCGTCGAGCCGGTCGCCGGCTCCACCGGCGTCATCCTGCCGCCCAAGGGCTATTTGCAGAAGCTGCGCGAAATCTGCACCAAGCATGGCATCCTGTTGATCTTCGACGAGGTCATCACCGGTTTCGGCCGTCTTGGCGCGCCGTTCGCGGCCGATTATTTCGGCGTCACGCCTGATATCATGACCACCGCCAAGGGCGTCTCCAACGGCGTCATCCCGATGGGCGCGGTGTTCGTGAAGAAGGAAATCCACGACGCCTTCATGACCGGCCCCGAGCACATGATCGAGTTCTTCCACGGCTACACCTATTCCGGCAATCCGATCGCCTGCGCCGCGGCGCTCGGCACGCTCGACACCTACAAGGAAGAGGGCCTGCTCACACGCGGCGAGGAACTGGCGCCCTATTGGGAAGACGCGCTGCATTCGCTGAAGGGCGAGCCGCATGTCATCGATATCAGGAACATCGGCCTGATCGGTGCGATCGAGCTGGCGCCGATCGCCGGGCAGCCGACCAAGCGTGCCTTCTCGGCCTTCGTCAAGGCGTTCGAGCGCGGCGCGCTGATCCGCACTACCGGCGACATCATCGCGCTGTCGCCGCCGCTGATCATCACCAAGGGCCAGATCAACGAACTGATCGATCATGTGCGTGAGGTACTGAGGTCGATCGATTGAAGAACTGGGCGCGGATATCCCTCCCCCTCGAGGGGAGGGTGGCCGCGAAGCGGTCGGGTGGGGTCGGTGCGACGGGGTGCCGACCTGATCTGTTGCCGCGAGGCTGCCGTTGATGCCCCGCACTCGCGTGAGCTACGAAATGCGCCAAAAGGCGCGCGCGCTTCGAGTTCACGCAACCAGGGGTGAATCCTTGCTCTGGTATGAACTGCGCGAGCTGAAATCGGCCGGCATCAAGTTTCGTCGTCAGTGTCCGATCGGGCCTTATATCGTTGACTTTGCCTGCCTCGCCGTGAAGCTGATCGTTGAAGTTGATGGCGATCTGCACGAACACGAGAAGGGCAAGCGGCATGATGCCGTTCGTGATGCCTATCTGCGCTCGCTCGGCTTTGATGTCTTTCGCGTCGATGAGCCCGATGTCATAAACAACCCTTGGCATGTTGCGCAGGTGGTCAAAGGGAAGGTCGAGCGCATGTCCGGCGACCCCACCCGACCGCTTCGCGGCCACCCTCCCCTCGAGGGGGAGGGGAACGCCACGCAATTGGAGAGGTTTTGAATGGCCGCACCCGGCGAGAATCTGCGAATCAATTCAGACCGTTTGTGGGATTCCATCATGGAGATGGCGAAGATCGGCCCCGGCATTGCCGGTGGCAACAATCGCCAGACCGTGACCGACGAGGACGGCGAGGGCCGGCATCTGTTCAAGCGCTGGTGCGACGCGGCCGGGCTCGAAATGGGCGTCGACGAGATGGGCACCATGTTTGCCAGGCGCGAAGGCGCCGATCCCAGCCTGCCGCCGGTCTATGTCGGCAGCCATCTCGACACGCAGCCGACCGGCGGCAAGTATGACGGCGTGCTCGGCGTGCTCGGCGGCCTGGAGATCGTCCGCTCGCTCAATGATCTCGGCATCAAGACCAAACATCCGATCGTGGTCACGAACTGGACCAACGAGGAGGGCTCGCGTTTTGCCCCGGCGATGATGGCGTCCGGCGTGTTCGCCGGTGTGCTCGACCAGGCCGACGTCTACGAGCATACGGACAAGAACGGCAAGAAATTCGGCGAGGAACTGGAGCGTATCGGCTGGAAGGGCACGGAGAAGGTCGGCGATCGCAAGATCCACGCCTTTTTCGAACTGCATATCGAGCAAGGGCCTATCCTCGAGGACGAAGGCATCGACATCGGCGTCGTCACCCATGGACAGGGGCTGAAATGGCTGCAGGTGACGCTGACCGGCAAGGAGGCGCATACCGGCTCGACGCCGATGCCCAAGCGCCGCAATGCCGGGCTCGGCATGGCGCGCGTGATCGAACTGGTGCACGAGATTGCCATGGACTACCAGCCGGACGCCGTCGGCGCGGTCGGCCACATGGAAGTCTATCCGAACTCGCGCAACATCATCGCCGGGCGCACGGTCTTCACCATCGACATCCGCTCGCCGGAGAAGGAAGTGCTCGACGCCATGGATGGGCGCATCCGCGAAGGCATCGACACGATATGCGAGGCGCTCGACATCCAGTACAAGATCGAGCAGGTCGGCCATTTCGATCCGGTCACCTTTGACAAGGGCTGCGTCAAGGCGATCCGTGATGCCGCCGACCGGCTCGGCTACACGCACCGCAACATCGTCTCGGGCGCGGGCCACGACGCCTGCTGGATCAACCGCGTCGCGCCGACCGCCATGGTGATGTGCCCCTGCGTCGACGGTCTCAGCCACAACGAGGCCGAGGAGATCTCCAAGGAATGGGCGGCGGCAGGAGCCGACGTGCTGTTCCATGCCGTGGTGGAGACAGCGGTCATCGTGGAGTAAGCTGGAAAGCTGGATTTCCAAACGCTGCTCGCAAGAAGCGCGAAGGAACAAGGGAACGAGAAAAATGACCAAAGTCATCAGAAACGGCACCATCGTTACCGCCGACCGCACATGGAAGGCCGACGTGCTGATGCAGCACGGCAAGATCGTCGCCATTGGCTCCGACCTACACGGCGACCATGAGTTCGACGCCACCGGCTGTTATGTCATGCCAGGCGGTATCGATCCGCATACCCATCTCGAAATGCCGTTCATGGGCACCTATTCGGCCGACGATTTCGAGTCCGGCACGCGCGCGGCACTAGCCGGCGGCACGACGATGGTGGTCGATTTCTGCCTGCCGTCGCCGCAGCAGTCGCTGCTCGAGGCCTTGCAGATGTGGGACAACAAGACCTCGAAGGCGTCCTGCGATTATTCCTTCCATATGGCGATCACCTGGTGGGGCAAGCAGGTGTTCGACGAGATGGCCACCGTCGTCGACAAGGGCATCACCTCGTTCAAGCATTTCATGGCCTACAAGGGCGCGCTGATGGTGGACGACGACGAGATGTATGCGTCGTTCCAGCGCTGCGCCGAGCTCGGCGCGCTGCCGCTGGTGCATGCCGAGAATGGCGACGTGGTCGCGGCGCTCTCGCAGAAGCTGCTTGCCGCCGGCAACAATGGCCCGGAGGGGCACGCCTATTCGCGCCCGCCGGAAGTGGAAGGCGAGGCGACCAACCGCGCCATCATGATCGCCGACATGGCCGGCGTGCCGCTCTACGTCGTGCATGTTTCCTGCGAGCAGGCGCACGAGGCCATCCGCCGGGCGCGTCAGAAAGGCATGCGGGTGTTCGGCGAGCCACTGATCCAGCACCTGACGCTGGACGAGAGTGAGTATTTCGACAAGGACTGGGACCATGCGGCGCGCCGCGTGATGAGCCCGCCCTTCCGCAACAAATTACACCAGGATTCGCTGTGGGCCGGCCTGCAGGCGGGATCGTTGCAGGTGGTGGCGACCGACCACTGCGCCTTCACCACGGACCAGAAGCGCTTCGGCGTCGGCAATTTCACCAAGATCCCGAACGGCACGGGCGGCCTCGAGGATCGCATGCCGGTGCTGTGGACCAGGGGCGTCAACACCGGGCGGCTGACGATGAACGAATTCGTCGCCGTAACCTCGACCAACATAGCCAAGATCCTCAACATGTACCCGAAAAAGGGCGCCATTGTCGAAGGCGCGGATGCCGACATCATCGTGTGGGATCCCAAGCGCAAGAAGATCATTTCTTCGAAGAAGCAGCAGTCGGTCATCGACTACAATGTCTTCGAAGGCGTCGAAGTGACAGGCCTGCCGCGCTATGTCTTCTCGCGTGGCGAATTGTCGATCGAGGAGACCGAGGTGAAGGCCAAGCCTGGCCATGGCCAGTTCGTTGGCCGCGAGCCGAACGCGGCGGTTAACCGGGCACTGTCGACCTGGAAGGAGATCACCGCGCCGCGCAAGGTGGAGCGGACAGGCATTCCGGCGACTGGGGTTTGAGCTTGCGCAGCTCGAAAAGCGCCAAGAAACTGATGATCGCCGACAAGGACGGCACCGTCTGCGGGGAAGTTTCCGGGTGCCGATGATTGCCGAAGTTGGTGCTGCCCCCCATCGCCCTGCCGGCGCCTTCTCCCCGTATAGGGACGGGGAGAAGGGAACTGAACGCAATCTTGGCGCCCTTTCCGGCAACGCTGGAAATCGGCGAAATCCTTCGCGAAATCGTCCTTCTCCTCGTCCCTATACGGGGAGAAGTGCCCGGCAGGGCGATGAGGGGCAGCGCAAACCTCAAGCAATTGGCCGATGGGCGCTTAGCCCCGCAAGGCCGGCTTCAGGCGACCAATGCATCCAGTTCCGGCAGCAGGACGACGCTTTCCTGCTCTTTGGGATCGGTGCGGGCAATGACGGCCGAAGACGGGGCCCCACTCAGATTGGCGGGCAGATGCGGCACGCCGGCCGGAATGTAGAAGAGGTCGCCGGCTTTGGCGACGATGTGGTTCTCAAGCCGGTCGCCGTACCAGGTATGGACCTCGCCGGAGAGCACGTAGATCGCCGTTTCATGGTTCTCATGCAGATGCGCCTTAGCGCGGGCGCCGGGCGGCATGGTGAGCACATGCATGCAGATACCAGATGAGCCGACCGACTCGGTGGCGATACCGGCGAAATAGGTCAATCCCTGCTTGCCTTCATAAGAGCTTTCAGGGCGGATAAGATGGCAAGTGGGTTGAGGCGACATCGGGGAAACTCCGGGCGTCGAATGAGTGGAACAAGACCAATGGGACTGGGCGAGTGGAAAACAACATCGCGATAAAAGCAATCGGAATCGGGCCGGCACTAAAGGGGCAGGAACAGGCAGGCCGCGGCCGATGACGGGGATTTCGCCAGCCGTCGTCGCGGCAAGCAAGCTTGGCCTGACCTTCCAGACCAATGACGGGCCGGTACAGGCGCTGTCCAATGTCGACCTGACCATCGGCAAGGGTGAGTTCGTTTCCTTCATCGGGCCGTCGGGCTGCGGCAAGACGACCTTGCTGCGGGTCATCGCCGATCTTGAGAAGCCGACCTCGGGGACCATTTCGGTCAACGGCATGACAGCAGAACAGGCGCGCGAGAAACGCGCCTACGGCTATGTCTTCCAGGCCGCCGCCCTGTTTCCCTGGCGCACCATCGAGCGCAACGTCGCGCTGCCGCTGGAGATCATGGGTCTGTCCGGGGCGGAGCAGGGAGAGCGGATCAGGCGCACGCTCGATCTCGTCAACCTTTCCGGCTTCGAGAAGAAGTATCCTTGGCAGCTTTCCGGCGGCATGCAGCAGCGCGCCTCGATCGCTCGCGCGCTCGCCTTCGATGCCGACCTTCTGTTGATGGACGAGCCGTTCGGCGCGCTGGACGAGATCGTGCGCGACCATCTCAACGGGCAATTGCTGCAATTGTGGGCGCGCACCAACAAGACCATCTGCTTCGTCACGCACTCCATTCCCGAGGCGGTGTATTTATCGACGCGCATCGTCGTCATGTCGCCGCGTCCGGGCCGCGTCAGCGACGTCATCGAATCGACGCTGCCGAAGGAGCGGCCACTCGACATCCGCGAGACGCCGGAGTTCCTGGCGATCGCCGCACGGGTGCGAGACGGCTTAAGGGCAGGGCACAGCTATGATGATTGAGCGGGGGCAGGATGGACTGGCGGCAGCGCCCCGAAAGGCGCCTCCACCTCACGAAGGAGCGGCCACCTACGCCTTCGTCATTCTAGGGCGGAGTAGCCGCGAAGCGGCATACGTAGACCCTAGGATCCATGCCGTGACGCCTGCCGAAAGGCGCAAACAGTCGAGAATATTCGGCAGGCTAAGCGGCGCGGAGGGAGCCATATTCCGAATGGTCGCGGAGCGGAGAGGTAACGGCATGAATTCTAGGGTCTGCGCCGCGTCGCTTCGCTCCTTGCTTCGTCCTAGGATGACGAAGGCAAGGGCCCCCGACCTCCGCTTCGCTCCGGCCACCCTCTCCCCGGTGGGGAGAGGAGAAGGGCGGCGCTAGATGGACACCTTCCGCTCAAAGGTCATCCCGGTAACCTCCATCCTCGCCGGCGTGGTCGTACTCTGGTACGTCTTCGCCGTCATACTCAACACGCCGTTCCAGCGCGATCTCGACCAACGTGCCAACGAAACGCCCGGCACCGTCGAGTTCATCGGCAAGACGCTCTCGCAGCCGAAGCCGACGCTGCCGGCGCCGCACCAGGTGGCGGTGAACTTTTTCGAGAACACGTTCCTGCGCAACGTCACTTCGAACCGCAGCCTGGTCTACAATGCCTGGGTGACGCTGTCCTCGACGCTGCTGGGCTTTGCCTTCGGCACGGCGCTCGGCATCATCATCGCGGTGGGCATCGTACATGTGGCGACGCTCGACCGCAGCCTGATGCCATGGATCATCGCCTCGCAGACCATCCCGATCCTGGCGGTGGCGCCGATGATCATCGTGGTGCTGGCGGCGATCGGCATCACCGGCCTGATCCCGAAGGCGATGATTTCGACCTATCTGTCGTTCTTCCCGGTGACGGTTGGCATGGTGAAAGGCCTGCGCTCGCCCGAGATCATGCATCTCGACCTGATGCACACCTACAATGCCAGCCGTGCGCAGACCTTCTGGAAGCTGCGCGTGCCGGCCTCGGTGCCGTTCCTGTTCACCTCGATGAAGGTGGCGGTGGCGGCCAGTCTGGTCGGCGCCATTGTCGGCGAACTGCCGACGGGCGCCGTCGCCGGCATCGGCGCCAAGCTGCTCGCTGGCGCCTATTACAGCCAGTCCATCGACATCTGGTCGGCGCTTGTCGCGGGCTCGATCGTGGCCGCGCTGCTGGTCATGGTGGTCGGCATTGCC
The DNA here is from genome assembly GCF_006441495.1 of Mesorhizobium sp. B2-6-4. NCBI lineage: Bacteria > Pseudomonadati > Pseudomonadota > Alphaproteobacteria > Hyphomicrobiales > Phyllobacteriaceae > Mesorhizobium > Mesorhizobium sp. B2-6-4. The sequence goes on along the minus strand of NZ_VFUE01000013.1, from coordinate 179,061 downwards.
GGGCGCCTCGTCGACCGCGCCATGGGCGGGAGGCCGGCATGAACCGGCTGAAGCCTTCCTGGCAGGCTGTGCTGGCCATCGTGCTGTGCCTGATGGCGGTCGCACTCGGCGCCATGTCGAAGCCGGAAGCGGCGGCGCTAGCGGACCCGACAACCAGCGCCAACTATCCCTATCTCGGAACGAAGGGCCTGATGTTTGGCCTTGCCATGCTCACGGCCCTGGTCTCGATGATCAGGATTTCGCCCTTTGTGGAAGCGGTCGTACTGTTTGTCGGCGCCCACCTCGTCGCCTGGCTGCTGATCTCAGGTATCGCTGGTTTCGAAGGCACGGCACTGGCGCCGTATTTCGTGCTGCTCACGGCCGCCTGGCTGCTTGGCTGGCGCTGCGTCGCGGTGCTATCGGGACTGCACCCCACCGCAAGCTGGATGCGCACGGCGCTGCGCCTGATCATCCCCGCCATCTTCGGCGCCTGGATCCTGATCATCTGGGAAGCGGTGACGCGTGGCGCCGGCATCCCGTTCATCCTGTTGCCGCCGCCGAGCGCCATCGGCGCGCGCATCGCCAGTTCGCTGCCGATCCTTGGCGCCGATGTCCGGCAGACCATCTTCAAGGCTGTTATCTTCGGCTATATCGTGGGCAGCGGCGCCGGCTTTGTCACGGCCATTCTCGCCGACCGGGTGCCGTTCCTGCGGCGCGGCCTGCTGCCCATCGGCAACATGGTCTCGGCGCTGCCGATCATCGGCGTGGCGCCGATCATGGTGATGTGGTTCGGCTTCGACTGGCAGTCCAAGGCGGCTGTCGTCATCATCATGACCTTCTTCCCGATGCTGGTGAACACCGTCGCCGGTCTGGCCGCGTCCGGCCATATGGAGCGCGACCTGATGCGCACCTATGCGTCGGGCTACTGGCCGACGCTTATCAAGCTCAGGCTGCCGGCCGCCGCTCCCTTCATCTTCAACGCGCTGAAGATCAACTCGACGCTGGCGCTGATCGGCGCCATCGTCGCCGAGTTCTTCGGCACGCCCGTCGTCGGCATGGGCTTCCGCATCTCGACCGAAGTCGGACGGATGAACATCGACATGGTCTGGGCCGAAATCGCAGTTGCAGCCCTTGCGGGTTCGGTCTTTTATGGGGTGGTCGCTCTTGTCGAAAGAGCCGTCACGTTTTGGCATCCCTCTGTCCGTGGTGGATAGGGGCGGTGGGTTTGGGCACTAACTCCAGAGGGAAAAAAATGAAAAGACTGATTGTTCCTGTACTGGCCGGCGCGATGTCGCTGGCCGCGTTCCAGGCAATGGCCGCCGACAAGGTGACGTTGCAGCTGAAATGGGTCACGCAGGCCCAGTTTGCCGGCTATTACGTCGCCAAGGCGAAGGGCTTCTACGAGGCCGAGGGTCTCGACGTCGACATCAAGCCGGGCGGTCCCGACATTGCGCCCGAGCAGGTGATCGCCGGCGGCGGCGCCGATGTCATCGTCGACTGGATGGGCGGGGCGCTGGCAGCCCGCGAAAAGGGCGTGCCGCTGGTCAACATCGCCCAGCCGTTCAAGAAGGCCGGCATGGAACTGGTCTGTCCGAAAGACGGCCCGATCAAGACCGAAGCCGACTTCAAGGGCCACACGCTCGGCGTCTGGTTCTTCGGCAACGAATATCCGTTCTACGCCTGGATGAACAAGCTTGGCCTAAAGACCGATGGCGGCCCGGACGGCGTCACCGTTCTCAAGCAGAGCTTTGACGTGCAGCCGCTGATTCAGAAGCAGGCGGATTGCATCTCGGTCATGACCTACAATGAATTTTGGCAGCTGATCGACGCCGGCTACAAGCCGGAGCAGCTCACCGTGTTCAACTACTCGGCGATGGGCAACGACCTGCTCGAGGACGGGCTTTATGCCTCGGAGGACAAGCTCAAGGATCCGGCCTTCGAGGACAAGATGGTGCGTTTCGTGCGCGCCTCGATGAAGGGTTGGAAATACGCCGTCGACAACAATGACGAAGCGGCGGAGATCGTCATGGATGGTGGCGGCCAGGACGAGAATCACCAGAAGCGTATGATGAGCGAAGTCGCCAAGCTCATCGACAATGCCGACGGCAAGCTCGACCCGGCGACCTATGAGCGTACCGCCAAGGCGTTGCTCGACCAGAAGATCATCACCAAGGAGCCGAAGGGCGCCTATACCACCGCGATCACCGACAAGGCGATCAAGTAGGCCTCAAAGCGGCCTCGTGACGGGGCTTGATGGACGATGTTGGAGGGGCGGGCGACCGCCCCTTTTTCATGCGGCCAAATCACAAAAGCGTGTGCCTGGATACATTGGGGCGGCCGAGCGTTGCGTCGGAGGCATGCGCGTGCGGGGAGCCACGGCGGATGCTACAGCCAATCGGAGGTTCTTCATGCGCACACAGACCGTCTTGCCGACGCTTTCGGCGCTGGCCATTTCGACCGCTTTCCTGTTCGCGTCGCCGGCCCTGGCCGACATGATGAAGTTCAAGGCGACGCTCGATGGCAGCCAGCAGAGCCCACCCGTCACTACCAAGGGCAAGGGAACCGCCACATTCACCTTTGACACCGCCAAGAAGAAACTCAGTTGGAACGTCAAATACTCCGGCCTCAGCGGGCCGGCGACGGCCGCACATATTCATGGCCCGGCCGCGAAGGGGGAAAATGCGGACCCCGTAATCCCGTTCAAAAAACTCAAGAGCCCGATCAAGGGATCGGCGACATTGACCGATACGCAGGTGACCGATCTGGAGGCCGGCAAATATTACGTCAACATACACACCGCGGCCAACAAGGACGGCGAGATCCGCGGTCAGATCGAAAAGGCGGCGGCGGCGATGTAACGCGACGTCGCTCGGGGCGCGCGCCCGTATTTGCTTGCGAAAGCTTTGCGGGACAGCGCCGCCCTTTCTCCTGCCGGAAACCGACTTTCAGGCCTTGTCTCTTATCTGCGTCATCGTTCGGGTCGGGGTGATTGCCTCCGGATCGAGCCGGATCTCGACGATTGCCGGCTTGCCGCTGGCGCGAGCACGCTCGAAGGCAGGGGCGAAGTCGGCGGTTTTCTCCACCGTTTCGCCATGGCCACCATAGGCACGCGCCAGGGCGGCGAAGTCCGGATTCTTGAGGTCCGTGGCCACCACCCGCCCGGGGTATTCACGCTCCTGGTGCATGCGGATGGTGCCGTAGATGCCATTATTGACGACGATGACGATGATCGGCAACCCGTATTGCACGGCGGTGGCGAATTCCTGCCCGTTCATCAGGAAGCAGCCGTCGCCGGCGAAAGCGACTACGGTGCGATTCGGATAAAGTGCCTTGGCCGCTACCGCCGCCGGCGTTCCGTAACCCATCGAGCCTGAGGTCGGCGCGCCCTGTGTGGCAAAGCGGCGGAAGCGATGGAAGCGGTGCACCCACGTGGCGTAGTTGCCGGCGCCGTTGGTCAGGATGGCATCGTCGGGCAGCACCGTTTCGAGATAGGTCATGATCAGCCCCATCTGGACGGCGCCCGGACCGCTTTCCGGTGGGGTCGACCAGTCGAGATAAGCGGCATGGAGCTTTGCCGTCTCCGCCGCCCAGCCCGGCGATGCCGGTCCCTTCCGGTTGGCGAAGGCGCGCACGAAGGCGGCGGGCGAGGCGTTGATCGCAAGCGTTGGACGGTAGACGCGGCCTAGTTCGCCGGCATCGGGGTGGACATGGACCAGCGTCTGGTCAGGGTAGGGGCTCTTCAGCAGCGTATAGTCCGAGGACGGCATCTCGCCCATGCGGCCGCCGATCAGCAGCACCAGATCGGCCCGCTTGATTGCTGTCGCCAGCTTCGGGTTGATGCCGATGCCGACATCGCCGGCATAGTTCGGGTGCAGATGATCGAACAGCATCTGGCGGCGGAAGGAGCAGCCGACCGGTAGCGACCACGCCTCGGCGATGCGGGTGATTTCCTGAACAGCCTGGAAATCCCAACGTGTGCCGCCCAGGATCGCGATCGGTCGTTTGGCGGCATTGAGCAGCGCCTCGAGCCGGTCGAGTTCGGCTTCGGCGGGGCTGGTCTCGACCGGGGTGTAGGCGATCGCGGCCGGTGCATCGACGACACTGGTCAGCATGTCTTCCGGCAGCGAGATGACGACGGGACCTGGGCGTCCGGAGGTCGCCACGGCAAAGGCGCGGGTGACGAATTCGGGAATACGCGACGCATCGTCGATCTCTACCACCCATTTTGCGATGTCGCCAAAGAACCTGACATAGTCCACTTCCTGGAAGGCCTCGCGCTGCTTGGCGTGGCTGGCGACCTGGCCGATGAACAGGATCACGGGAACTGAATCCTGCATGGCGATATGGATGCCGGCGGAGGCATTGGTGGCGCCGGGGCCGCGGGTGACGAAGCAGATACCGGGTTTGCCGGTCAGGCGGCCTTGGCAGTCGGCCATCATGGCGGCGCCACCCTCCTGGCGGCAGACGATGGTGCGGATCGCCGAATCGTGCAGCGCGTCGAGCACCGCGAGGTAGGATTCGCCTGGCACGCAGAAGATACGGTCGGTGCCGTTGGCCTCGAGCGCGTCGACGATCAATTGTCCGCCGGTTTTCATTTTGCTCTCTCCAGTTCGGCAAGGATTTCGTCAGTATGTTCGCCCAGGCGGGGCGAGGGGCGCTCATAGACGAGCGGTGTTTCGGACATGATCATCGGTGCGCGAACCGAGGGCAGAAGATTGCCATGGCCGTCGTCGAGATCGAGCCGCATGCCGCGCGCGATCGCCTGCGGGTCGGCGAACATCTGTCCGATCGTGTTGATCGGGCTCGCCGGCACGCTGGCCGCTTCCAGCTTGGCCAGCAGCGGGTCGCGATCCTTGGTCTTCAGCGCCTCGACGATCCGCTCGCGTAGCGCCGCCCGGTTGGCGACGCGGGCCGGATTGGTGGCGAAATCGGGATTGCCGGGCAATTCGTCCAGCCCGACCACCGCGCAGAACCTGGCGAACTGGCCGTCATTGCCGACCGCCAGGATGATGTGACCGTCCCGGACCGGCAGCACCTCGTAGGGCGCGATGTTCATATGCGCGTTGCCCATCTGCACAGGCGACTTGCCGGAGACGAGATAGTTGAGGTTCTGATTGCCGAGCGCCGAGATTTGGGTGTCGAACAATGCCATGTCGATGTGCTGGCCTTCGCCGGTTTTTTCGGCGTGGCGAAGGGCCGCCTGGATGGCGATGACGGAATAGAGGCCAGTGAAGATGTCGGAGATGGCGACGCCGGCCTTCTGCGGCTCGCGTCCCGCCTCGCCGGTGATCGACATCATGCCGGCCATGCCCTGGATGATGAAATCGTAGCCGGCGCGCGGCGCGTACGGACCGTCCTGGCCGAATCCGGTGATCGAGCAATAAACGAGGCGCGGATTGATCTTGCGCAGGCTGTCATAGTCGAGTCCGTATTTCTTCAAACCGCCAAGCTTGAAGTTTTCGATCAGCACGTCAGACGTTGCCACCAGCCGGCGCACGGTTTCGGCGCCCTCCGGTGTCGAAAAATCGATGGCGATGGAGCGCTTGCCGCGATTGCAGGAATGGTAATAGGCGGCCGACAGGTTCTCGCCATCCTTGCCCATGACGAAGGGGGGGCCCCATTTGCGGGTGTCGTCGCCGCCGTCCGGGCTTTCGACCTTGATGACGTCGGCGCCGAGATCAGCAAGCAACTGCCCGGCCCAAGGCCCGGCAAGGATGCGGGCGAGTTCGACGACGCGGACGCCTTTCAGCGGGGGCTCAGCCATAAATCACCAGAATTGGTCGGAACCGAAGCCTCTATCAACAGAGATTGCCGCTGTCACGGCTCTTGCAATGGGCCAACGCTTCATCGCGTCAGGATCGTCTCGGCCCATGCCGCGAAATCGTCCATGACGATGTCGCGATTCACCTCGTTCAGGCTTTCGTGGCGGGTCTCGCTGTAAACCTTTGAAACGAGATTCGAAAAGCCCATTTTGCGCATGCGTCCGGCAAGCTGGATGATCCCTTTGCCATAATCCGAGGCAGGGTCTTTTTCGCCCCCCACGACGCTGACGGACAGGTCGCGCCGAACGCCGGCAAAAGCTGCGTCCCTGCCGCCATTGAGCGTCATCTGGACGACATCGCGCCACATCGACACTGAGGCGTCCCAGCCGCATAGCGGGTCGGCGATGTATTTGTCGACCTCGGCCCCGTCGCGTGACAGCCAGTCGAACAAGGTCCGGTGGTTGGGCACCGCCTTGCCCCAGGCCTGGAAGGTGAGCTTCGGCAGCAGGCGCGATGGGACGTCCGAGCCGAGCCGCATCCTTTCCCATGCAAGGATGCCGAGCGCCACCTGCCCGAGCAGGCCAGCTGAAAAATTGCCATTCCAGATGGCGGCGGCGTGAACGCGGTTCGAATGGGCCAGGAGAAAGTTCAGCGCCACGGACGCGCCCATCGAATGGCCGAACAGGATGACGGGCAGGCCCGGCTGCTCCCTGGCGATGAGATCATGGATGGCGCCGACATCGGCGATGACCTTGGCGGGGCCGTCCTCATGCGCGAACCTGCCCAGCGGTGCGTCGGGCGCCTTCGTTGCGCCATGGCCGCGATGATCGTGAACATAGACGCTAAAGCCGCGCGCGCCCAGGAAATCGGCAAAACGATCATAGCGCGCCGCATGTTCTGCCAGACCGTGATTGATCTGGATGACGGCGCGCGGATGGCCGTCGGCCTGCCGGACCAGAAGATTGAGGTCGGCGCCGGTCGGCGAACGGACCATGCGCTGCTGGCTGAATGACATTCAGTGATTTCCACCCTGGCCCGCCTCGGTGGCGCCGGCCTTGTTTGCGCCGGGGCCGGTTCAGCGTCAATCCGCCATTCCGGATTTCTCGCGATGATGTTTCTTGCATCTGGCCGGTGGAATATCGCAATTCTGACATGGAGACAGCTTCAGTCTGTCGCCCACCTTTTTCATCCAGGGATTCCCCATGCGCATTGCTGTTGTTTTCGGATTGGCCATGTTGGCGGCATCGTTAACGGGTGCGGCCCATGCCGACGTCAGGATGAGTGGCACCTTCGTTGCCGACGCCTCCTGTCCGGCGACGCAAGCCATCAAGAACGGCAAGAATCCCGGCAATGTCTCGACTGATGCCGGACAGAGCTATCAACTGCTGGCGGGCAACAAGGATGCGCCGACGCACTATCTCATTCTGGTGCCGGGCGCAGATCCGGATCGGCGCTGGGTGAAGGTCAGTTGCGGACATCTCTCCGGCAGCAGCGCAGCAACGCTGCCGGCGACCCCCGGCGGGCAGGGCAAGCCGGCGGCGTCGGGAAAACCCGAATATGTCTTCGCGCTGAGCTGGCAGCCGGCTTTTTGCGAGACCAAGTCCAGCAAGAGCGAATGCAAGGCACAAAACCCGAATGAATTCGATGCCAGCAACTTCACCTTGCACGGCCTGTGGCCGCAGCCGAACGGGAACTTCTATTGCCAGGTACCGGCCAGCGACAAGGCCAACGACAGTCCGGCGCACTGGAAGGATCTTCCGCCTGTCAATTTGGACGCCGGCACGCGCGCGGAACTCGACAAGGTTATGCCGGGCACCGCTTCGCAGTTGGAGCGGCATGAATGGATCAAGCACGGCACCTGCTACGGCAAGAACCAGCAGGAGTATTTTTCCGACGCACTCGGCCTGATGCGCGCGGTGAACGGCTCAGCGGTGCGCGATCTCTTCGCCAAGAACATCGGCGGCAAGCTGACGGCGGACCAGATCCGCGGCGCCTTCGACCAGGCTTTTGGCGCCGGCGCCGGCGATCGCGTGCGCGTCTCCTGTGTCATCGATCCGTCGAGCGGCCGGCGGCTGATCGGAGAGTTGACGCTTGGCCTTGCCGGTCCGATCGGCCCAAACAGCTCGCTCAAGGACCTGCTGCTGGCCTCGGTGCCGACCAACAAGGCCGGTTGCCCGACCGGAACCGTCGACGCAATCGGGTTCCAGTAGGTCCTGAGCTCATTCCAGCCGGCAGGCAGGCCGGGGCGCCAACGCCCGTTGTTGTGCGGCCTGTGATCGGTTCGATGCGGCGAAAGCGATTGCCGTTCGGCTCCGCATCGCCTACATAGCGGCCAACCTCCATTCAGATCGACAAATCAGTCAGTTTTTCAGGGAAAGCGCGCGTGGCACGCCAGTTCATCTATCACATGTCAGGCCTGTCAAAGGCCTACGGCACCAAGAAGGTGCTCGATAACGTTCATCTGTCCTTCTACCCGGACGCCAAGATCGGCATTCTCGGTCCTAACGGTTCGGGTAAGTCGACCATCCTGCGCATCATGGCCGGGCTCGACAAGGAGTTCCAGGGCGAGGCGTGGCTGGCCGAAGGCGCCACGGTCGGCTACCTGGCGCAGGAGCCGCAGCTCGACAACAGCAAGACCGTGCGTGAAAACGTCATGGACGGCGTCGGCAGGAAGACCGCCATCATCGAGCGCTACAACGAATTGATGATGAACTATTCCGACGAGACGGCAGACGAGTCGGCCAAGCTCCAGGACGAGATGGATCGGCTCAACCTTTGGGACCTCGAGCAGCAGGTCGAGATGGCGATGGACGCGCTGCAGTGCCCGCCGGCCGGTTCCGAGGTGACCAATCTGTCGGGCGGCGAGCGCCGCCGCGTGGCGCTGTGCCGGCTGCTCCTGGAACAGCCCGACCTGCTTTTGCTCGACGAGCCGACCAACCATCTCGACGCCGAGACCACGGCGTGGCTCGAAAAGCACCTGCGCGACTATCCGGGCTCGGTGCTGATCATCACCCACGACCGCTACTTCCTCGACAATGTCACGGGATGGATTCTCGAGCTCGATCGCGGCCGTGGCATCCCTTACGAGGGCAACTACACCAAATATCTCGACGCCAAGGCCAAACGCCTGATCCAGGAAGGCCGCGAGGACGACGCCCGCCAGAAGTCGATCTGGCGCGAGCGCGAGTGGATCCAATCCTCGCCGAAGGCGCGCCAGACCAAGTCCAAGGCCCGTATCAAGGCCTATGAGGAACTGGTCGAGCAGTCGCAGAATCGCAAGCCGACCGACACGCAGATCGTCATTCCGTCGGGCGAGCGCCTCGGCAATGTCGTCATCGAGGTTGAAGGGCTCACCAAGGGCTTCGGCGATGAGCTTTTGATCGAGGACCTGTCGTTCAGGCTGCCGCCGGGCGGCATTGTCGGCGTCATCGGCCCGAACGGCGCTGGCAAGACGACGCTGTTCAAGACCTTCACTGGCCAGGAAAAGCCTGATGCGGGGTCGATCCGCATCGGCGAGACGGTCAAGCTCGGCTATGTCGACCAGAGCCGTGACGCGCTGGACCCGAACAAGACGGTGTGGGAAGAAATCTCCGGTGGCGCCGAAGTCATCAAGCTTGGCAAGCACGAGGTCAACAGCCGCGCCTATTGCTCGTCCTTCAACTTCCGTGGCGGCGATCAGCAGCAGAAGGTCGGCAACCTTTCGGGCGGCCAACGCAACCGAGTGCATCTGGCCAAGATGCTCAAAGGCGGCGGCAATGTGCTTTTGCTCGACGAACCGACCAACGACCTCGACACCGAGACGCTGAGCGCGCTCGAAGACGCGCTGGAAGCCTATGCCGGCTGCGCTGTCATCATCAGCCACGACCGCATGTTCCTCGATCGCATGGCGACCCACATGCTCGCCTTCGAGGGCGACGCGCATGTCGAATGGTTCGAAGGCAATTTCGAGGAGTATGAGAAGGACAAGGTTCGCCGCCTGGGCGCGGAGGCGGCGGCCCCGCACCGCATGACGCATAAGAGGCTGACGCGGTAAGGGCCGTTATTGCAGTGGCGGTTCCGGGTCGGCGACGACGGGATCGTCATCCAATTGGGATAGCCGGCTTGTCGCGCCGGTCATGGAAGGTGGCAACCGCCGCGAGGTCTTACCGTTGAACAGCCCAGCAAAGCCCGATTGGTCCGCCGCCCAATATTTGAAGTTCGAGGACGAGCGCACGCGTCCTGCGCGCGACTTGGTGGCGCAGGTGCCGGTCGACTTCCCCCGCAGGGTTGTCGACATAGGCTGCGGGCCGGGCAATTCGACGGAGCTTCTGGTCGCGCGCTGGCCGGATGCACAGGTGAGCGGCTTCGACACGTCTCCCGACATGATCGAGAAGGCTAGGGCACGCCTGCCCAATGTCAGCTTCGACCTTGCCGATGCCTCGACATGGGCGCCGGCTCAACCGGTCGATGTGATCTTCGCCAATGCCGTGTTCCAGTGGCTGCCGGAACATCCTGATGTCTTCCAGCGGCTGATGGGGTTTCTTGCGCCCGGCGGCGCGCTCGCCGTGCAGATGCCAGACAATATGGGCGAGGATTCCCACAGGCTGATGCGCGAGACCGCCGCCGAAATGCCGTTCGCAGCCAAGCTGAAAGGGGCGGCGCGCGCGCCGCTGCCGCCGGTGTCGTTCTATTATGATCTGTTGTCGCCACTCTCGGACCGGCTCGACATCTGGCACACGGTCTATAACCATCCGCTGGCCGACGCCGGGGCGATCGTGGAATGGGTGAAGTCGACGGGCTTGAAGCCTTTTGTCGACCCGCTCGATGCGGACGAGAAGATGCTGTTCCTCGAAAGCTACACGGCCAGGATCGCCAAGGCCTATAACAAGACCGCAAATGGCAAGGTGCTGTTGCGTTTCCCGCGCATTTTCATTGTCGCCAAGCGGGCTTGAACGACAACGTCCATGAGGAGCCGGGGCAGTTCGTGTGCAGCCGCGACGGTGCATGCTGGAACAACTCACAGACTAACACCAAACTGTGCGCATGGTGAGGGGACGTGGGAACCGGTTTAAGCTGGCATAAACCGGCTCAATGCGACAAGGGTTGCGCCGGGCCTCCCTTACGCCCACATCAAAGCCCCTGAACGCCTGCGGATGGGACGGACTGGACATGCATCGCGTCATCATCAGCGGTATCGGCGTCGAAATCCCCGAGCCAGAGATCAGCAATGAGGAACTGGTCGCCAGTTTCAACAGCTGGGTCGACACGGAAAACGCGCGCCGGTCGGGCACGGACCAGCCGCTGCTGCAGAAATCGGACAGCGACTTCATCGTCCACGCCTCGGGCGTGCGCAGCCGTCATGTGATCGAGCGCGAAGGCATACTCGACCCGACCCGTATGGCGCCGCGCATTCCCGCACGGCCGGACGATGCGCTGTCGCTGGAGGCCGAGTTCGGCATCGCTTCGGCCCGCAAGGCGCTTGACCATGCCGGGTTGCTGCCCTCCGATATCGACCTAGTGATCTGCTCGGCCTCGCACCACCAGCGGCCCTATCCTGCGATCGCCATCGAGATGCAGCAGGCCCTGGGCACCAAGGGGGCGGGCTTCGACATGGGGCTCGGCTGTTCCTCTGCCGCGGCAGCATTGCACATGGCGGTCAATCTCGTGCGTGCGGGCGCCCACAAGCGCATCCTAGTGACGACGCCCGAGATCATCACCGGCCATCTCAATTTCCGCGACCGGCAGACGCATTTCATCTTCGGCGACGCCTCGGTGTCGATGGTGGTCGAAGGGCTGGCACTCGGCGAGAAACGGCCGGGACGTTTCGAAGTGCTCGACACGCGCATCTGGACGCAGATGTCGAACAACATCCGCACCAATCTCGGCTACCACACCCGCACCGCACAGGACGATCCCTACAGGATCGATCTGGAGGGCAATCTGATCAAGCAGGTCGGCAACAAGGTGTTCAAGGAAGTCACCGTCGCTGGGCACAAATTCATCGTGGAGTTCCTGGCCGAGCACGGCCTGACGCCGCAGGCGGTGCGACGCTTCTGGCTGCACCAGGCCAATGCGCGCATGAACGCCATGATCCTGAAACTCTCATTCGGCCACGAGGTCGATCATGACCGCGCGCCCATGGTGCTGGAGCGTCTCGGCAACACGGCGGGCGCCGGCGCCATCGTCGCGCTGTCGGAGAACCATGCCGACATGAAGGCGGGCGACTTCGGGCTGATCTGCGCTTTCGGCGCGGGGTATTCGATCGGCGGCGCGCTGCTGCGGATGCTGTAGGACGCGCTTGCCGCTTCAGGCCGGCGAAAAGGGAACGAGCATCGGCACGCGGCGCGCGTAATCGTCATAGGCGGGCCCAAGCTCGCCGCGCAGGAAACTTTCCTCCAGCCTCGCCTTGATGACGATCCCGACAAGCAGCAGGGCGGCGCCCGCGACGCCCCATACCGTGCCCTTGACGGCCATGGTGGCGAGGACCGAAAGCAGCAGGCCGGTATAGATCGGATGACGGACAAGCGCGTAAGGGCCGGTGTCGATGATGCGATGATCGGCCTTGGCCGTTACCGTGCTGGACCACAGCCGGCCGAGATGCAGGCGGGCCCACCATGCACAGGCGATGCCGATGGCGATCAGGGCGACGCAAATCCAGGCTTGGGTGAGCGTCGGCGTCCAGAGCCGAAGCCGACCCACATAGCCGTGCGCCGGAACGAACAGCAGGACGGTACCGGCGAGCCAGAGAACCCGATATCGCGCCTCCGCCCTGAAATCCGCCCGCTTGCGCACGGGATCGGCCCATGATGCGGCAAGGATCCACGATACCAGCCAGAACAACCAGAGCGCGGCAACGGCGTGTCCCACCTGCATGACCCGAACCTCCTCCCGATCTGGCGCCATCGTCTATGCCCGCGGCGCGGCGGCAATGCGGCGCGCTGAGGACGGCAACGGCGTTTCCGGTAAGAAAGTCGTGATCGGCATCAAACGGCGTGATCGGATCATCAGCGCTTTCGACTGGACCGCATTGCGGAGGGCCTCTAGACGAGACTGATGCAGGAAACCAACCTCGACCTTTTTCCGGCGGACCTGACGGTCGACATCGTGCCGGGCCGCAAGCTGGCGGCAAGAGCGGCGGCGCTCTATGCCGCTCCGTTCGACCATTTCGAAACCAAGGCGGTCGAGGAATTGCAGTTGGGCTTCGACGGCATAGCGGGCGATTTTCATGCCGGGATAACGCGACGCTCCGGCGGGCGCGAACCCTGGTATCAGCGCGGCACCGAGATGCGCAACGAGAGACAATTGTCGCTGGTGTCGGCGGACGAACTCGCGCTGGTCGCCGAACGCATGGGCCTCAAGGAGATCAAGCCTGAGTGGATCGGCGCCAATTTGCTGATCGAAGGGATACCGCATCTTTCGATGCTGCCATCCGGCTCGCTGCTGTTCTTCAAGGGCGGCGTGACGGTCAAGATCGATGCCCAGAACAAGCCATGCCGCGTCGCCGGACACTCGATCTCCGAGCATGTCCGGGCGGCGGACCGCGACGCCACCGCGCTGCTCTTCCCGAAAGCCGCCAAGCGGCTGCGGGGCCTTGTCGCCTGGGTCGAGAAGCCCGGCGTCGTCAGGTCCGGCGAGGAAATCTCCGTGCGGGTGCCCGAGCAGTGGATTTATCGCGCCTGACGAGGCAGCCACGCCGCCGCTCGAAACGGCGTGGGCTGAGTGATCCGACTAGGCGTTGCGGTTCTTGTTGGCGCCTTGCGCCATGACCGAGACGTGGTCCCACTTTTCCCACGTGGCGATGCGATTGGCGTATTCCTGTTTGATCATCGGCAGCCCGCCGTCGCCAAAGAATACCCTGAGAGGCGGCTCGGCCGCGTCGACGATGGCCAGCATCGCCGGTCCGGTGGCCTCGGGATCGCCGGCCACGGCGCGACTGCGGCGCTCCGCCATGGCGGCGCGGACGGGCGCATAAGCGTCAAGCGCTTTCGAGACCTTTGCAGACGGACCGGCCCAGTCGGTGGAGAAGCCGCCGGGCTCGACCAGCGTGACATGGATGCCGAACTCGGCGACCTCGAGGCTCAGCGACTGGCTGAAAGCTTCCAGCGCCCATTTCGAGGCGTGGTAGAGGCCAAGCGAGGCGAAGGCATTGACGCCGCCGATCGAAGAGATCTGGATGATGTGGCCGGAGCGCTGCGCCCGCATGATCGGCAAGGCGGCCTGGGTGACCCACAGCGCGCCGAACACATTGGTTTCGATCTGGTCGCGGGCTTCCTGCTCGCTGACCTCCTCGATGGCGCCGAAATGGCCATAGCCGGCATTGTTGACGACGACGTCGAGCCGGCCAAAGCGCTTGTGCGCCCCGGTGATTGCGGCATCGACGGCTTTCTTGTCGGTGACGTCGAGCTTTATCGCCGCGATGTTGTCGCCATACTTCTCGACGAGATCGGCGAGTGTGCCGGCATCGCGGGCGGTTGCCGCGACGCGGTCGCCGCGAGCGAGCGCGGCCTCGGCCCAGACCCGGCCAAAACCTTTCGACGATCCGGTGATGAACCAAACCTTGTTTGTCATGATGAAGTCCTTGCCCGTGCAAGCTGGAATTTTTTCAGAGATAAGTGGAGGCCTCTCCGCTTTGTGCCATATACGGTGCGTCCCGCGACTTTCCAGAGGCGGTGGCGGAATTATTTGGACGGGAGCGGCGACCGGTCAGGGGTAGCGTACAGCGCTCGACCAGGCCGGATCCTTATGCTTGTCCCAATAGAGCGCCATCAGTCGGCCGGTAATCGCGCCGGGCCTGCCGTCCGCGACTGGGCTGCCGTCGATCATCGTGACCGGCATGATGCCGCCGGCGGTAGAGGTGATGAAGACCTCGTCGGCCTCGCGCAATGCCGCGACACTGACGTCCGCCGGGGTGGCGAAGAGGCCTTCCAGCGCACAGAGATCGAAGACAGTGCGGCGGGTTATGCCGGGTAGCACGCCGATCGCCGGCGTCGAGAGCTTGTTGTCCTTGATACAGAAGACGTTGAAGCCCGGACCTTCGGCGACATTGCCATTGAAGTCGAGAATGAGCGCTGTCTCGGCGCCGCGGTCATAGGCATCGTAAAGGCCGTGCACCAGGTCGAGCCAGTGGTAGTTCTTGATCGCCGGGTCGATCGAGGCCGGCGGAATGCGCACCTTGTCGCTGATGGCGACATTGAGGCCGCGCTGTAACTGCTCGGGATTGGCGACCGAGCCGAACGGCACGGCAAACGCCATGAAGCGGTTGATCGCCTGGCGCGGATCGCGGCTGAAAATAGGGGAAGCGCCGCGCGTGCACAGCATTTCGACATAGGCGGCGCTGTGTCCCGACAGTGCCACGCAATTGTGCAGGATCTCCGTCACGCCATCGCGGTCGAACGGGATCGTCATGCGCAATTTCTCCAGTCCGCCGAAGAAGCGGTCGAGATGCAGGTCAAGCCGGAAGAAGCAGCCGTTCCAGACATGCACCGTGTCGTAAGTGGCATCGGAATGCAGGAATCCCCAATCCAGCACCCAGATCTTGGCCTGCGACATCGGCAGGTACTGGCCGTCGAGGAAGGCGATGCCGTCGGGATAAGCATGCGGGTCGACGTGGCGGTCGCTCACCACAGGCAGCGGCCGTGTATCCTGTGCGGTCTGGCTCATCGGCACCTCCTTGCATCACAGGCTATCGGTGTCAGGCAGAGGGCATAGAGCCAGTCATCCGGCGTCGTTCGTCCTCGAAGTGAAAAGCTGCCAGCCATGCTACCGAGCGCCGTGCCGGACCGGCAACAGCTTCAATCATCCTCGTCGTCGGCGTCGAGCAGGCGGGTGGCGCGCCAGCGGGTAAGTACGACATTGGTCTGCTCGATGACGAAGAAACGCGCCGAGTCGCGGTCATAACCTTCGGCGAGCAGCTTTTCGTAGTCGGTATGGGCGTGGCGGATATGGGCAACCGTCGCCAGCCACACGGCAATGGTCGGCGGCAAGGTCTTCATGTGGACGGAGCCGGCATCCGCTCGGATCTTCTCCATATCGGCATAGGGCGCCAGCGGCAGAAGCGCGGTCAACGCCTTGGCGACGGCGCGCCGACGGCCGGTCGGCGCCTTCATCATTCGTCGCGCCCTTCGATGGTCGCCTCGGCAAAGGCATCGGTCGATGCGAAATAGGGTTTTATGTCGACCACCGGGGTGCCGTCGAGCACGTCGATGGCGTCGATCTCGATGCGCCCGGTGGCGAGGTCGAGCGCAACCAGTTTCGCCACATGCAGGCCGATCGGGTTCGGTCGGGCAGGGGAGCGCAGGCCGAATACGCCTTTTGCTTCAGCCGCATGGCGCGGTTTCTGCACGATCAGAGTCCGCGGCGCGTGGTGGAGCCACGACAGGATGACGAGATGGCTGGTGCGCTCCAGCCCTTGCAGGCCGGCGCGGTAGGGCGGGTCGATCGTCAGTGCTGCCGGCTGCCCGGTCTCGCGCGCCGCGCGCATGTTCTTGGGGCAGGTTTCGCGCGTCGTCCATGGTGAGGCGATACGGCCGATGAAGACGACGCCGCCATCCGCCGGCATCAGCGCCGGATCGATCTCGAGCCTTTTTTCACCCTCCCGCACCTCAAACATCTCACGCCGCCCGGTCATTTTATCCATCTTTTTGTTGACGCATGTCTTGCCCTGAAACCGCTACACATTTTTAGGCGCGACATGCACCGAGAAATCACGCCTGCGGCATTTTCTTGTCCGGAAGCGACATAGCGCTTGCAAGGCTGTGAAAATCGACATAAACATATGTTTATATCTTTTTCAAAGAGAATACGCTGATGCATGTCGCGCTCGACACCATGGTGGACACATTGAAGGCGGCGGCCGAATCGAGCCGCTTGCGCATACTGGCGCTGCTGTCGCGCGGTGATCTCACCGTGTCCGATCTTACCGAGATTCTCGGCCAGTCGCAGCCGCGCGTGTCACGCCACCTGAAGCTGCTCCTGGAGGCCGGGCTGATCGGTCGTTACCAGGAGGGGTCGTGGGCCTTCTTCCGGCTGTCGGATACGGATTCCGCGCGCGACTTCGTGCTGCGGCTGGTCGCCGGCATTCGCGGCGCCGATCCGCAGGTCGAGCGCGATCTCGAGCGGCTGGCCTCGGTCAAGCGCAAGCGGCAGGACCGCGCGGCGGAGTATTTTTCGCAGAACGCGGCAAGCTGGGACCATATCCGCTCCCTGCACGTGCCTGACCGTGCGGTCGAGGCAGCCCTCATGAAGCTCGTCGGCAAGCGGCCGTTCCAGTCGATGCTCGATCTCGGCACCGGCACCGGACGCCTCTTGGAGATATTCTCGCCGCTCTACCGGCGCGGCATCGGCATCGACATGTCGCGCGAGATGCTGACCGTCGCGCGCGCCAACCTCGACAAGGCCGGCGTCTCCAATGCTCAGGTGCGGCAGGGCGACATCTTCTCGCCGCCGGTCGAGCGCGACGCCTTCGATCTCGTCACCATCCATCAGGTGCTGCATTATCTCGATGATCCTGCGCGCGCCATCCATGAGGCGGCGCGGCTGCTGCGCCCTTCCGGACGGCTGGTGATCGTCGATTTCGCGCCGCATACCCTGGAATTCCTGCGCGACGAGCACGCGCATATGCGCCTCGGCTTTTCCGACCGGCAGATCGGCGAGTGGTTCTCCGAAGCGGGCCTTGATCTCGAAGATGCCCAGGAGTTCGAGCCGCGCGGCGGCACCGAGGCCAGGCTCACGGTCAAGCTCTGGCTTGGCCGCGACCGGCGCCTGCTGATCGCCGATCCTGCCAATGACAGCCAGCAGACCAAAGTGAGTTCGATAGGGGAAATCGCCTGATGAACCAGTTCCGCTTTTCCCGCCGCCCCGACATTGGCGACAAGGTCAGGGTTTCCTTCGAATTCTTCCCGCCAAAGTCGGATGAGATGGAGGCGAGGCTGTGGGACACGGTCACCCGACTGGAACCGCTGAAGCCGAAATTCGTCTCGGTGACCTATGGCGCCGGCGGTTCGACTCGGGAGCGCACGGCACGCACCGTAGGCCGCATCCTGAAGGAGACCAGCCTGACGCCGGCAGCGCACATGACCTGCGTCGACGCCCCGCGCCCTCAGGTCGATGCGGTGATCCAGGAATTCGCCGAGATGGGTGTGAAGCGGTTCGTCGCCCTGCGCGGTGATCCGGCCGCGGGCGTCGGCACCGCCTATCGTCCGCACCCGGACGGCTATGCCAATGGCGCCGAGCTGGTCGGTGCGCTGAAGAGCGCCGGCGATTTCGACATCTCGGTCTCGGCCTATCCGGAAAAGCATCCGGAAAGCCCCGACTTCGCCACCGACATCGACATGCTGAAGCGCAAGGTCGATAATGGCGCGACGCGGGCGATCACCCAGTTCTTCTTCGACAACGATCTCTACGAGCGCTATGTCGAGCGCGCGCGTCGAGCCGGCATCTACATTCCGATCGTGCCGGGCATCCTGCCGGTGCACAATTTCACCCAGGTCGCCAATTTCTCGGCACGTTGCGGCGCGCTGGTGCCGGCATGGCTGGCCGAACGTTTCGACGGCCTGCAGAATGATCCGCAGACGCATGCGTTGGTCGCGTCGGCGGTGGCGGCCGAGCAGGTGCTGGACCTGGTCGAGCGGGGCGTGGGCGATTTCCACTTCTATACGATGAACCGGGCCGACCTCGTCTTTGCCGTCTGCCACATGATCGGCATCCGCTCGCATGAGGCGGAAGTGGCTGGCTCCGCAGCCGCCTGAACCGGGCTTGAGTTGCAGAAAGGCCGGGTAAAAACCCGGCCTTTCAAACTGGTTGATTATTGGGTGCTGGTCTTCCCCGTTTTTGGCGGGTTCAGGGAAGAACGCCTATAATGAGGGCGCCGATGAATGCAAACGCAGCACAGATCATCAATGCGTTGATTGGCCTCGTAAGTCCCATGACATAGCCTCCTCTTAAAGAGCTATGGCCGGAGTCTAGGGTCATTTGTGCCACAGGCAAGCGGAAAATGTGCTGCATTGCGACGCGATTGTGGAGTTTGCGACCTCGTTTTCGCCGTTAGGCGTTGAAACTTCTAGGCAAAAACCAGATACGAACCTGTGAATAAATTATGGCGGCTTCGTGTCGTTGGCATGTCATGGCAGCGCTACCCTGCGGATGAACAGGCGCCCGTCTATGGTCACCAGGCCGAGACCGATCAGCATCATGCCGTCGATTTCGAACAATTCCAGCCGCTCGCCGAGGAACAGGAAACCGAGCAGCATGGCACTCACCGGCACGATCAGCGTCACCAGGGAGGCGTTGGTGGCGCCGGCCGAGGCGACGAGGTTGAAATAGAGGATATAGGCGAAGGCGGTGGACAGCAGCGCCAGCGCCAGCACCGCCGCCCAGACCGGCGGCGAGGCCGAGAACAGGCCCGCGGGACCGTGCGCAAGCAGCACCACCGGGATCATGATGATGGTCGAGGCGGTCAGCTGCCCGGTGGCAATGACCGGCGAGGGCACGCCCTTGAAGCGACGGGCGACCATCAGTGCGACGCCGTAGGACAACGATGCTCCGATCAGCGCGAATTTGGCCCAGACCGGGCCGCCGAGGCCGGCAACCAGGCCGGGGCCGATCATCACAGCCGTGCCGGCGACGCCAAGCGCAATGCCGGCCAGCTTGTTCCAGGAGAGCTTCTCGTCCGATGTCAGGGCGTTGGCGAGGATCAGCGTCCAGAACGGCGTGGTCGCATTGAGCACCGAGGCGACGCCGGCGCCAAGCTCAGTCTGGCCGGCGAAGATCAGCGAAAAAGGCACGACGTTGTTGGTGAAGGCCAGCAGGAAGAACAGTCCTGCATGAGGAAGGGCAAGGCGGAAGGATGGGCCGCGCAGGAAGAGATAGAGCTGTAAAGCGAGTGCCGCGATGGCGACGCGAAACAATACCAGCACCAGCGGGTGAAGCTCCGCCGCGGCAATGCGGGCGAAGAAAAAGGAGCCGCCCCAGATCGCGCCGAGCAGCAGAAGCTGCGCCCAGTCCTTGAGCGCCATCGGTCCGCGCGGTGCTGATGTCGCGGCTATTGCCATGTGATGCGTCCTCCCCGGACGGCCGAATGCAGGCAGCCAGACAGAAGCCATATCGGGTTCGCAGGCAAGAACCACCCGAAACCTGCCCGATGGCCTGTCTCCCCTGACAAGCCTAGCGCCCTGCCGCCAGGCGCAAGAGACACAGAATTGTTTTCATTGGCCGCTAGCTTGGATTAATTGTGCGCAGGCTAGGTCAAGGATTCGTCCATGCAGCGATTCGAGAATGCCAGCGAGGCGGCACTGGCGCTTCGCCCGGACGATCCGGTCTACTGCTTCCGCCCGCAGGTGCTGAAGGCCGATGCCTTGCAGTTCATGGGCATGTTCCCCGGCAAGACGGCCTATGCGGTCAAGACCAATGGCGAGCAGATCGTGCTGAAGACGCTGGTCGAGGCCGGTGTCTCCGCCTTCGACGTGGCCTCGCCCGGCGAGTTCGCCGCCGTGCGCGCGGTCTCGGCCGATGCCGAGATGCTCTACATGCATCCCGTCAAGGCGCAGTCGGACATCAAGCTGGCGCTGGAGAAATACGGCATCCGCGTCATTGCGCTCGACCACGAAGACGAGATCACCAAACTGACGCGGGTGGTCAGGGCACTCGACATTGACCCGGGCGCAATCAGCGTGTTCGTTCGAGTGCAGACCAAGGGCCATGCGGCCTACGAGCTGTCGAAGAAGTTCGGCGCCGGCCCGGCCTATGCGGTCGAGCTCGCCGAACGGCTGAACCGCACCGGCTACAAGGTCGGCCTGTGCTTCCATGTCGGCAGCCAGATCGAGGACCCCGACACCTACGAAAGGGCATTGGCTTCCGCCGACTGGGTGCGCAACCGGCTGACCTTCGACCTGGCCGGTCTCGATGTCGGCGGCGGTTTTCCGGCCGAATACGGGCATGATCCCAACCGCAAGCAAGTCGCGATGCCGTCGCTCGGCCAGATCATGTCGCGGCTTTCTGGAGACCTCAAGGAATACCAGTTCGACCAGATGCCGCTGGTGGCCGAGCCCGGCCGGGTGATCGTGGCGCGCTGCCTGTCGCTGATCGTGCGGGTGCTGTTGCGCAAGGGCAAGCGGCTCTACATCAATGACGGCATCTGGGCGTCGCTATCGGATTCATGGACCGGCAAGATCACGCTGCCGGCACGCTTCATTCCCGATCCGGCGATCCGCACGCGCAATGGCGACGAGAAGACCATCGTGCCGTTCAAGGTCTGCGGCGCGACCTGCGATTCCGTCGACATATTGTCGCGGCCGTTCTGGCTGCCGGAAACTGTCGACACCGGCGACTGGATCGAGATCGGCCACATCGGCGCCTATTCGCTGTCGCTGAGAACCCGTTTCAACGGCTTCTATCCCGACACTTTCGTCGAGGTGGCGACGTCCTTCGACGAGGGCGATGCACCGGTGGGTTTGGCGAGTCTGGAGACGATGGCGGATTAAGTAGTGAGTGGTGAGTAGTGAAATGGGTCCGTCACTATTCCCTACTCACAGCTTCATTCCCTATTCACAGCTTCGCTAAAAGCTCCGGCGTCGGCCAGCCGTCCACGGGCAGTCCCAGCCGCGTCTGCTCCTTGCGGATTGCTTCGCGGGTGTTGGTGCCCAGGATCCCGTCGACCGTGCCAACATCGTAGCCCTTGGCTTCCAGCTTGGTCTGCAAAGCCTTCATCTGCTCGTTGTTGAGGCCTGGTTCAGGATTGCGCGGGTCGATCGGTGGCGCGCCGGCAAGCCGCGCGGCAAGATTGGCCGCGGTCAGCGCGTAGGTGAAGGACTGGTTCCATTCGAGATAGACGTCGAAATTGTCGTAGGTGAGGAAGGCCGGGCCCTTGCGGCCCATGGGCAGCGCCAGCCCGGCCTTCAGGCCCTTGTCGACCAGCGGCGAGCCGTCGGGATTGGTGACGCCCCACTGCGCCCATTGCGTCAGCGGCAATTTGTTGGTGCGGCCCGTCTGGTCCCAAGGCATCTCGTCGGGCACGCGCACTTCCTGGATCCAGGGCTCGTCGCGCTTCCAACCGCGCGACAGCACCTTGTTGGCCGTGGTCATAATCACGTCCGGCACGCTGCCCCGCAGGTCGATCTTGCCGTCACCGTCGCCATCGACGCCGCGGGCAAGATAATCCGAAGGCAGGATCTGCGTCTGGCCGATCTCGCCAGCCCAGGCGCCGTTGACGTCGGCCGGCAGCACGCCATGGTCGATCAATTCCAGTAACGGCACCAGCTGCTGCCGGAACAGTTGCGGGCGGCGGCAATCATGGGAAAGCGTCACCAGCGCGCTGAGCGTATGGAAATCGCCCTGCACGGCGCCGAAATCGGTCTCCAGCGCCCAGAAAGCGGTGATGACCGGCGCCTGGACGCCGAACTGCTGGTCGGCGCGGGCGAAGATATCGGCATATTTCTTCATGTTCGCCGCGCCCTGCTTCAGCCGGTAGGCCGAGATCATCCGGTTGGAGAATTCGATGAAGGTCTGGGTGAAGACGCCCTGCGCACGGTCGCGCGCCAGGGCCCTCTCGTCGAAGCTGGCATCCTCGAGCGCTTCGAGGCCGACAGGGCCGACACCCGCCGCCTTGGCTTCCGCTGCCACGCCCTGCTTCCAGGTTTCGAAGTCGCCGCCACATTCCTGCGCCATTGCCGGCAAGGCCGTGGCGCACAGGAACAGCACCGCGAGGGCTTGGGGACGCAGTCGCATAGACTTCCTTTCGACATCAGGATTCCCGGGCGGCCTTGCTGTCCATCTGGATGCGCGTCGCCCCGGAATACCGGCGGTTGCACTCTTGGCCGCCGGCCGTGTCGAAAGCAGGCGGCAGGCCCGGTGTCAACGGGTGTTCTGCAGCAACCCTTCCTCCGGGCGGCTTGGCACCCGTTGACACGGTGTCAACGGGTGTTCTGCCTCAACCATTTGTCCCAGGCGGCTTGGCTGCCGTTGAAGACGTTTATATCGGACTTGCCGATCATGCCGGGAACGATGCCGGTTCCCGTATACTGCCAGAAGGTGAAGGGGTGGCTGCCATATTTCTGACGCGGGTGGCCGGCGACGGAGCGTAGCCAGTAGGGATAACCGCGGAAGGTCGACAGCTCGTTGTCTTCAAAGAAGTCTACCGACGTGTAGATGATCGGCTTCTTGCCGTAATGCCGCTCGACGATTTCGAGGAAGGTGGTCATCTCCGCGCGCACGGTGGCCGGGTCGGGGCGCAGCCTGCAGGTCGGCGATTTCGGGTTCCATTCCATGTCCAGCACCGGCGGCATGGCCGAACGGTCGACGGGGACGTTGCGGATGAACCAGCGCGCCTGTACCGCCGCCGGAGTGCAGAAATAGAAGAAATGATAGGCGGCACGAGGAACGCCGGCGGCTTTGGTGCGCGCCCAATGCTCGTTGAAATAATCATCGAAACGGTCGCCGCCCTCCGTCGCCTTGATGAAAGCGAAGGAAATACCGCTGGCCTTGGCGGTCGGCCAGTCGACCGAGGTCTGGTATTTTGAGACGTCGGTGCCGTGAACTGCGTAATTCCAGGGCGCGCCGCTGTCCCATTCATGCGGCTTGGAATCGGCGAAGCGGGGCGCGCGCACCGCAACCGAAGGGGTGCTGGATGGCGACAGTGGCGACAGATCCTCCACGGTCGAGCATGCGCCGAGCAGCGTCAGCATGAAAAGGGCCGCGAGACGGCGCATCACAACTCCCGAGCCGGTTGCAGCCGGTCGCTGATGGGTCTGTGCACTGATGGCCGGCGCTTGGTCTGGCCCCCGCCGGACGATCGCCCCACAGCATCGCCCGGTATATCGCCAAAACGCGCATTGTTTCGGCGCGCTTTGATTTTGTTTCCTGCCGTGATCCCAAAAACGCGGCGCGCTGTTGGGCGACATGCACCTGTGATCGCCGATCATGGTTGATATCTGGTTGACGACGCTCGACAAGGCCCATGATTTTGCGGAAGCAATGGCGGCAAATCGATGACATGGATCGAGCCTGGATTCGGGGGCGGGAAAGATGCGGATCATTGCCAAGATCGTCAAACGGCTGCTCGGCCTGGTGGTGCTGGCGGTCGTGGCGCTGTTTGGGTGGCTTTATTTCGCGCCGCCCGAACTGATCCGGGTCGGCTCGGGCTATTCGGCAAAGATCGTCTGCTCGAACGTTTTCGTCGCCGGGCGCGATGCCAACGAGGTGCTTGCCGTCGATGTGCAGGCGCCCGGTCATCCCTTGCTCAAGCTGATGCGGGTCTCGGTCGACAAGAACCGGGGCACAGTCTCCGCCGGCCTGCTTGGCTTCCTCGGCAAGAGCATCGCGGTTTTCCGCGACGGGCTGGGCTGCGCCTCGGTCCCGGATGGCGATGTCGGCAAGGCGCGGCGCACGGCGATCCATGTCGAACCCTCGGCGACAAGACAGGACGCGCTGTGGCCGGAAGGCGAGCGGGTCGAAGCCTCGCAGAACCCGGAGGTGGTGAAGATCGTCGACGATGCCGCCATGACCGGCGCCGGCATGCGCGCCGTGGTGGTGGTCAAGAACGGCCGCGTCGTGGCGGAACGCTATGGCGAGGGCTTTTCCGCCCGGACGCCGTTGCTCGGCTGGTCAATGACCAAGACGGTCAATGCCGCCATGGTCGGCACGCTGGTCAAGAACGGCAAGATGGCGATGACCAACCAGGGCCTTTTCGCGCCGTGGAAGGCCGATGGCCGCGCCGCGATCAGCCTTGCCGACATGATGGCGATGTCGAGCGGGCTGGAATTCAACGAAGACTATGGCGACGTCGCCGACGTGACGCGCATGCTCTATCTCGAACCCGACATGGCGGGCTTTGCCGAAGCCAAGCCGCTCACGGGCGAGGTGGGCAAGGTGTTCTCCTATTCGAGCGGAACGGCGGTGATGCTGTCGCGGCTCTGGCAGGATGCGGTCGGCGACAAGGCCAAGGCGTTGACGTGGCCGCGCACCGCGCTGTTCGAGCCGCTGGGCATGCACAGCGCCGTGCTCGAGACCGACGAACAGGGCACGTTCGTCGGCTCATCCTATCTCTACGCCACCGCCCATGACTGGGCCCGCTTCGGCCAGTTCCTGCTGCAGGGCGGGGTCTGGAACGGCAACCAGATACTGCCGGCCGGTTTCGTCGACTGGATGCGCGAACCTGCGTCGGCCTCGAAAGTCTACAGCAAGGGGCAATTGTGGATCGAGGCGCCGGGCGACGAGGAAAACCCCGGTGCCGGCGTGGCGGCGGGCCTGCCCAAGGACACCTATTGGATGGAGGGGCATGATGGGCAGACCGTCGCCATCATTCCATCCGAGCAATTAGTGGTGGTGCGGCTCGGCCTGACGCCGGCCAAGCTGGGCTACAGGCCGCAGACCATGGTCGGGGCATTGGTGAAGGCGCTGCGCTAGCCAACCAGCTGCTCGGCCGGACCACCGCCAGCCAGGCGTAGCCGCGATAAAGTGTGCGGAAACGGAAGGTTGCGCCGATTTTTCGCGATTCCGATTCCAGCACCTCGCGCAACATTTCACGGGGCGTGACGTGGAATTTTCTGAGCCAGCCGCGAAGCAGGGTCCGAAACCAGTCCGGCAGGCCTTCCTGCTGGCCGAAGTCGACGATGTGCAGGGAACCGCCCGGAGCGAGCGTTGCCAGCGCGGCGGAGACCGTCTTTTCCCAGCCTGCGATCATCGACAATGAATAGGACACGAAGACACGGTCGAAGCTGTCGCGGCCGAACAGCGCCTTTGCGTCGAACTCCGTGGCGTCGCCCCTTGCCAGCATGACGCGATCGGACAGGCCTTCGCGGGCAATCGCGGTGCCCGCGGTCTCCAGCATCTCTGCCGAAATGTCGAGGCCATAGAAGCGCGCGCCGGGAAAGCTGCGGGCGGCGAGGATGATGTTTCGCCCGGTGCCGCAGCCGAGCTCCAGCACCGTGCCGCCCGGCGGAACGTCCAGCCCTGATATCAGCCGGTCGCGGCCGAGCAGATAATATTTGCGGGTCAGGTCGTAGATGTGACGCTGCCAGCGGTAGACACCGTCCATCAGTTCGGCGTGATTGGCCGGCAGCTCGGTAGTGCTCATGAGGCGCGCTTCACGTACAGATGAAAGCCGCCATAGATTGCCGAGCGGTCGCGGGTGGAGAATTCGCGCGAGGCATCGCTCTCGTAGCTCCACTGGTCGAGCAGGGAAGCGGAGACGCGGCCCGGCAGCAGACTTGGCTCGGCCGCAGTGCGGAAGATGACACGCGCGCCGGCGGAGGCGGTGCGGGTGATTTCCGACCACAGCGCATTGAGCTGGTCGTCGGTCATCCAGTCCTGCGCGTCGAGCAGGATGAAACGGTCGACGGAACCCGCGTCCTTGCCTGCCAGGAATTCGATCAGATTGGCATGATGAATGGCGACGCGGTCTACATTGCCGCGAATGGCCTCATAGTTCTGCCTTTCAAGATAGGCGGGCAGGGCGGCTTCGCCGGGTTGGGGGTAGCGCCTGGCAAAGGCTTGCCAAGCGAAATAGTTGTTTTTCAATGGAAAATCGCAGGCGAGCTTTTCCAGCCGGGCTTTCAGCACACTGGCCATGGTGCCGTCGCCGGACGTGATGAGAGAGTCATATTGCGCCGGCGGGATGCCGAGGCCGAACAGCGAGGCCTTGCGCGAGGTCGCCCATTTCAAAAGCGGCTTTTCGAACACCGGGGCCAGCTCCTGGTGGAAGAAGCGGCGCTGCTCGCCAATGTTCCTGGCCTGCATGATGCCGGCGGGGTCGACGCCGAAGAATTTAGCCGTGCGGTGGCCCATGGCGATGAACAGGCCAAGCAGGCCGGTCTGGTAGAAATTGCGGTCGAAGACGGCGATGCGCCTGATGCCGCGCCAGTTGCGGCGCTCCCAATAGTGGCGGCTGACCGGATCGAGATGCGGCGCGATGAAGCGGTCGTAAGCCTGAGAATTGTGGTCGTTGCCGGCGGCACCGAAGAAGCGAAACAGGTCGCCCTGCGAAGGCAGGTGGCGCACCGCCTCCAGCTTCATGCGGTTCAGGGCTATGTGAGCGGCATTGAGATCGACGGCGTCGATCCTGGCCGGCGACCGGGTGAGATAGGCCAGGATATTGCAACCGCCGGAGGCAATAGTGACGACGCGGTGGCCTTCGCCAAGCTGCATTGCGTCCATGTCGACATCGGGATCTTCCCAGATCTGCGGATAGACCAGGCCCGAAAACAGGAAGGCGAACAGCCGTTCGGAAATTCCTGCCTTCGACAGGGGGCGGTTCTGGTAGACGGCTTTTCCAACTTCCTTGCCACGGCGAAAGATCAGATCTGCGGAAACGTCCGTCATGGCAAGGTGATTCCCCATTTGCTTTGCCGCAAGCGGGTAAC
The DNA here is from genome assembly GCF_006441495.1 of Mesorhizobium sp. B2-6-4. Lineage (NCBI taxonomy): Bacteria > Pseudomonadati > Pseudomonadota > Alphaproteobacteria > Hyphomicrobiales > Phyllobacteriaceae > Mesorhizobium > Mesorhizobium sp. B2-6-4. The sequence continues at coordinate 151,991 of NZ_VFUE01000013.1, read as the reverse complement.
GCCCGGCTATGACAGGTGGATGACAGCGATCCGCACAGGGGAGCGCAAAGCTGTTTCACCCCCGGGGAGGCGCAAGGCGAGGATGCGAGCGATGTTACATGCGGAAACGCATCGTTACGAAACCCATGGCTGAGTGATGCATTTCCTTCTCGACCGTTCACTGCAACGTGAGCGTGTGTTGAAGGAGAGATGTCATGAAAAAACTCATTCTTGCGTCGGTGTCCGCGCTTGCGCTGCTCGGCGTCGCTGCATGCAGCGACAGCGGCACGGGGACGGATAACACCACCACCCAGAGCACCAATCCGCCGGCCGAGCAGCCAATGAAACCTGCGGCGCCCGCGGATAATTCGACCAAGCCTGCCGAGCCGGCTCCGGCAACGCCCGCTCCTGCGCCCGCGCAGTAGTCCATTAGTACCTGTGTTCTGGCGAAGGGCCGGCGTCTTGCCGGCCCTTCGCCCAGGCGGGTAGTGGTTCCGACACGAGATCGATTGTCGTCGGAGGTATGATGCCGGCCGTTATTGGCTTGATAGCGGGGACCGGTTGGCTCTAAGAAGCGGCCATGTCGATTTGGGACCGCCTCGGCGACTTCATCACGCGGATTTCGTCCTCAGCCTCGTCGGGCGTCGCCGACGTGGTCGAGGCTGTACGCACCGTTTTTTCCGGCGATGCGGATTTGCGCCGTCGCGTCGCTTTCTCGGTGGCGATGATTGCGCTCTCGGCCAAGATGGCCAAGGCCGACGGGGTCGTCACCCAGGATGAGATACGCGCCTTCCAGGAAATATTCGAGGTGCCGCCAAAGGAGACGCGCAACGTGGCGCGGCTCTATGATCTGGCCAAACGTGACGTTGCCGGCTTCGAGACCTATGCCGAGCGCATGGCGCAGCTTTGTGGCTCCGGCCATTCGAACTGCATGATGCTGGAGGATATACTCGATGGCCTGTTCCACATCGCCAAGGCCGACGGGCTGATCCATGAGCGTGAAGGCCAGTTCCTGCACCGCATCGCCGAAATCTTCCGCATAGACGAGGTGCACTACGAGGCGATCCTTGCCAGGCACGTCAATCTTGGTGCGGCCGACCCCTATGTCGTGCTCGGCATCGAGCGCGGCAAGCCGTTCGAGGAGGTCAGGAAACGCTACCGCAAGCTGGTTTCCGACAATCATCCGGACCGGCTGATCGCGCGTGGCCTGCCGCAGGAATTCATCAAGATCGCGACGACGAGGCTCGCGGCGATCAACACCGCCTATGAGATGATCGAGCGGGGCCTGCGGCACGCATGAGCGGCTTCCTGCCCGACGAGCCGAGCGCCGAGGTCAGGGTATCGCCGAATTTCGGGCCACGGCGCGAGACGCTGAAGCCCGACATGATCGTGCTGCACTATACCGGCATGCCGACAGGCGCCGGGGCCGAGGCGTGGCTGTGCGACCCGGCCAGCGAAGTCTCCTCGCACTATCTGGTGCATGAGAACGGCCATATCGTGCAGATGGTCCGGGAAAGCGACCGCGCCTGGCACGCTGGGAAGAGTTCGTGGTTCGGACGCACCGACATCAACTCCTGTTCCGTCGGCATCGAGATCGTCAACCCGGGGCATTCATTGGGTTATCCCGGTTTTCCCAAGCGACAGATCGATGCGGTGATCGGCTTGTGTGCCGGAATTGCCAGCCGGCATGCGATTGCCCCCCAGCGGGTGCTGGCGCACTCCGACGTGGCGCCGGGGCGCAAGATCGATCCGGGCGAGAAGTTTCCCTGGCGGGCCCTGTTCGAGGCCGGCGTCGGCCACTTGGTGGCGGCGGCACCGATCAGGCGCGGCGCCGTGCTGAAGACCGGCGACGCTGGCGCCGATGTCGAGGCGCTGCAATCGATGCTGGCGCTCTACGGCTATGGAGTCGAAATATCGGGTGTTTTCGACCAGCAGACGCGGGTCGTGGTCGAGGCTTTCCAGCGTCATTTCCGGCCACGCCGGATCGATGGAGTGGCGGACGGATCGACGATACGCACGCTTCAACGGCTGCTCGCTTCCCCCGGAACTTGACCTTAGGTCAGGATGCCGTCCAAGTAATGCTTTTCCGACATTAGGTTACAAACTGTCACTTAAAGTGAATTGCCCCGCCTTCATTGCGCGCAATTCGGGCCTCAAAGGGCAATCCGTACAGTTTGTCGGGCGTCTAACCCCCGGATGATCCGACATTAATCAAGCAATGCCGCGCGGAGATCTTCGCGCGTTCAGACAGAACAGGATCACATGCAGAAATTGACCGTTGTAACGGCAGCTCTTGCTGCCGGCGTAATGACTTTTGCCTTCGGGGCGGCGAGCGCCGCGCCGCTGAGCCCACGGGCCGATCAGGGGCTCGTCGCAGCGACCGCCAAGGGCAAGGCCATTTCGGCCAAAAGCAGCAAGGACGTGAAGGCGGCGAAGCGGTCTTCCGCGAAAGTGGAGAAGGCGAGCTGGACCAAGGCCAAGAAGCCGAGCACGAGACAGAAGACCAGACGAGGCCGCAAGGCCGTCGACAAAACGACGACGGCATCGATCGGGATCAAGGACGCAGCAGCCTCGACGGCAGCGGTGGCCAGTGGCGATCAGTATTCGGCCATCGTGGCGCGCTATGCCGCGAGCTATGGCGTGCCGGCGTCGCTCGCTCATGCCGTTATCAAGATCGAGAGCAACTATCGGCCGAACCTCGTCGGCGGCGCCGGCGAAATCGGCTTGATGCAGATCAAGCCGGCGACGGCGCGGATGATGGGCTATAGCGGCTCGGCCAATGGGCTTTTCAATCCGGACACCAACATCAAATACGGCATGAAGTATCTTGCCATGGCGCGGGATCTCGGCGGCGGCACGACGTGCGGCACGATCCTGAAATACAATGCCGGCCACGGCGCCACCCGAATGAACCCGGTTTCGGCCGCCTATTGCAGCAAGGTCAAGGTGCAACTGGCGGCTGTCGGATCGCCGGCGTGACAAGAACCGGTCGTAACCGGCTTTTTTGGTTGCGTTTTGTGGCGTGAACCCCTTTATACGCCTGGCCAGCTGGCCGGGCGGCCGCACCAGCAAAAGCCGAAAGGCCGCGGGTGAGGAAAGTCCGGGCTCCATGGAGACACGGTGCCGGCTAATGGCCGGCGGGGGCGACCCCAGGGAAAGTGCCACAGAAAGCAAACCGCCACGACTTGGCTTTGCCGGGTCGGGGCAAGGGTGAAAGGGTGGAGTAAGAGCCCACCGCGCGACTGGCAACAGGAGCGGCACGGTAAACCCCACCGGGAGCAAGACCGAATAGGGGCGGTGCGAGGGGAAACCCTCGAGGGCTGTTTCCGGCTCACCGTCCGGGTAGGTTGCGTGAGGCGCATGGCAATATGCGCCCAAGATGAATGGCCGCCACGTTCTCGCGCCGCAAGGGGCGAGGGCCATACAGAACCCGGCTTACAGGCCAGCTGGCAGTTTTTCTCCGCGATATCGGCCTTTGCGATCAGCAGGTTGCGCCCTGGGGCGCGCCTGTTGATTCAACGGCTTTTTTGTCGCCTGCCAATCTGCATCCACGGCCGCAGGGGACTTTCTTGAATTCGGTACGATTAAATCGTACCATGCTTCAGCAAGTGGACGAGGAGCGGTCATGGGACAGGTCGATAAACGCAGCATCACCCTCTCGCCGGAACTGGCGGCGGCGGTCGACGATGTGGTCGCCGCTGGTGAATACGCTTCGGCTAGCGAGGTAATCCGCGATGCACTCCGGCAATGGAAGGATCGGCGCGACCTCTTCGGCTATACGGTCGAGGAGTTGCGGAGGCTAGTTCAGGAAGGGATCGACAGCGGGCCGGGACGATTTGAATCGATGGAGGAAATTAAGGCCGAAGCGCGGAGACGCTTGCGATCTGACGGCGCCGCATGAATTTGCTCTCTATCGTCCGGAACGCGCGCGCTGAAGACGATCTGATCACGATTTGGCTGCATATTGCGCGCGACAGCGAGGCTGCAGCCGACCGGCTGCTCGACCGCATCGAGGCACGGTGGCAGCAAGTGACTACCTATCCTTTCTCAGGCGCGCCACGAGACGATATCGCACCGGGTGTTCGCCATCTAATAGTCGGCAATTATCTCACTCTGTATCGAGTTAGGGACGATGTGATCGAAATCCTTCGCGTGCTGCACGGCCATCGCAATGTCGAAGCCAATGACCTCGGTTCGTAATCGTCGGGTCAGTCGCCGATCCTGTCCAGCGACGCCTCGATCGCCGCCCAAAGCTCTTCAACTGGTTCGCAGCCGACCGAGAGGCGAACGAAGCCGGCTGGAACCGCATCGCCGCGCTTCGAACGCCGCTCGGCGGAGGTGTGGACGCCGCCGAAGGATGTCGCGGCCTGCATCAATTCGCAGTTGTTGATGAAATCCTCGGCCTTCTGCTCCGAAGCGAGTTCGAAGGAAACAAGGAAGCCGAAGCGTTCCATCTGGGCACGGGCAAGATTGTGCGAAGGATCGCCTTCCAGGCCGGGATAGCGCAGGCCCGTGATCGCCGGGTGACCTTGCAGGCGCCGCGCGATCACTTCCGCCGAGGAGCACATGCGGTCGAAGCGCACATCGAGCGTTTCGAGGCCACGATGCACAAGCCACGCTTCGAACGGCCCTGGAATGCCGCCGGACGTTTCGCGCCAATCCGTCACCGCGGCGATGATGTCGGCGTTGCGGCTCGCGACATGGCCGAACAGCACGTCGGAGTGGCCGTTGGGCGCCTTAGTGTCCGCGGCGATGACAATATCCGCGCCATGGTCGAGCGGGCGCTGGCCGAAAGGCGTCATGGTCGTATTATCAACGACAAGCAGTGCGCCCGCTTTGTGTGCGGCCGCGGCCACCGCCGCGATATCGCATATGTCCAGCCCCGGATTAGCGGGCGTCTCTACGAAAGCGAGACGATAGCCTTCGAAACCGCCATCGAGGAAGGTCGAGGTTGGCCTCACATCGTAGGCGATGCCGAGTGGTTTCAAGAAGCGTTCGGCCAGTGCCCTTGTCGTGTGATAGCCATCCGAAGGCAGAAGAATGCGGTCGCCGGTCTTGAGGACAGCGAAAAATGCCGCCGAAATCGCCGCCATTCCGGAAGGAAAAGCGACGCAGGGCGCGTCTTCCAGATGCGCCAGCATATGTTCTACCGCATCCCAGGTCGGATTGCTGAAACGGCCATACTGGTTGAAACCGGTGGCGTCGCCAGGCGCGTGAAAGATGGCAGCCATGGTGAGTGGCAGGGGGATGGAATCGCCGACGGCAAGTGCGTTGCGACGGAGGTGGGCAAGAGCCGCGGCGCGCGACCGTGCTGTTTCAGACATCGACATTCCAACCCTCTTGGTGACCCTGGACGTGTGGTGAGACGCTATGCCCGGCAACAGCTCGCGACAAGGCGCGTCCGGTTGGGCCAAGCGGCTCTAAACGCTTCGTTAGGCTTAATGATCCATAAAGACGAGACGTGTTTTCAAAGCCGCTTCCATCGGTCGCGACGGCATGTTGTGAAGCCTGTTCCCGTTGACGCCCATAACACCCCATGATATCCCATATCGATACCAAAGCCTTCGTTCCGCGTCAGAGTGAAGCGTACGCCAATCGGGCAGCCGCGGCGGCTGCGCGTTTGCCGGTTTTCGCCCCTGTCACGGAGGCGGGTTCAGGGCAGGGAACGCGTAGCGGTGGCGCGTGCAACACGACGAAGAGGGGTGCGGCGGCGCAAGCGGCCGTGACGTGTGATGGACCGGTTTCTGTCGAACACGGTGAGCAGGATCGATGCGAAGGGGCGGGTGTCCGTTCCTGCGCATTTTCGCGCCGTCGTTCAGAAACGCGGCCATTCGGATCTCTACGCGCTGCGTTGCCTGGATCTGCCGGCCATGGATGTCGGCGGGCCCGACCTGCTCGACCGCTACGAGCAGCGCATCGCGCTCGAGGATCCGTTCCAGCAGACGGCGGACGACATGTCGTTCTTTTGCCATGGCGACGGAACATTCCTGAAGCTGGACCAGGATGGTCGCATCACGATCAGCGACTTCATCCGCGAACATGCCGGCCTTTCGGCGGAAGTAGCCTTTGTCGGGCGCGGCAATTTCTTTCAGATCTGGGAGCCGGGACGGCTTGCGGCCTACGGAGCGCAGGCGCGGGCCCGGCTTTTGCAGCTTCGGCAGGGGACGAAGCCTGGGGAGCGACCGGAATGACGGTGGGCCACGGCGATGATATCAACGCCGTTGGCGGACCGGCCCGCCACATTCCGGTCCTCCTTGCCGAAGTGTTGCAGGCGCTCTCGCCAGCGGAAGGGGACGTCGTCGTCGACGGCACGTTCGGCGCCGGCGGCTACACCAAGGCCATCTTGGCGGCCGGCGCGTCCGTGGTTGCCATTGATCGCGATCCGGATGCCATAGCGGCTGGTCGCAATCTCGAAGCCCAATCAGGCGGCCGCCTGCGATTGGTGCAGGCGCCATTCTCGATGCTGGACCAGCATGTCGAAAGTGCCGACGGCGTCGTGCTCGACATCGGCGTTTCCTCGATGCAGCTCGACCAGGCGGAGCGCGGGTTTTCGTTCCGCGTCGATGGGCCTCTCGACATGCGCATGGCGCAGGCGGGCCTCAGCGCCGCAGATGTCGTCAACAACTTCAAGCCGGGCGATCTTGCCCGCATCTTCGGCTTCCTCGGGGAGGAGCGCCACGCCGGGCGCATCGCGCGCATGATCGAAGCGCGTCGCGAAAAGCGTCCGTTCGAGCGCACGCTGGAGCTTGCCGACGCCATCGAGACGCATATCGGCCGGGCGCCGAAGGACAAGATCCATCCCGCCACCCGCGTCTTTCAGGCGCTGCGCATCTTCGTCAATGACGAGCTCGGTGAGTTGGCCAAGGCGCTGTTCGCCGCCGAGCGGGCGCTGAAGCCGGGCGGACGACTTGCCGTGGTGACATTCCATTCGCTGGAGGACCGCATCGTCAAGCGCTTCATTGCCGATCGCTCCGACGCCGCGAGCGGCTCGCGCCACATGCCGGAGGCACGGGCACGCAGTGCCACCTTCAGCAAGTCCGGCGGCGGCGTGACGCCGGGTGATGCCGAGACTGCGGCCAACCCGCGCGCCCGCTCGGCAAGGCTGCGCGCCGCCATCCGCACCGATGCGCCGGCGCGTGCCGTCGATTTTTCGATTTTCGGCCTTCCAAAACTTCCCGGCCCAAAACTTCCCGGCATCGAGCGGCCGGGGGAGAGGTAAGCACGTGTTTCGTTCCAGCGACATCGTCCTCATCGCCGTCATGGTCTCGGCGGCGGCCCTGACCTACAAAACCAAGCGCGAGGCCGAGGACCAATTGGCTGCAGTGCAGAAAATCCATGCTGAGATACGCTACGAGGAGGACACGATCGACCTGCTCAAGGCCGACTGGAGCCTGCTCACCCAGCCATCGCGGCTACAGAAGCTCGCCGAGCTCTACAAGTCGCAGCTTGAACTGGAGCCGGTCAGCGCGCACCAGATCGTCGGCCTCGGCGACCTGCCAGCCAAAACCCTCGACATCCAGGACATCCTGAACGGGCACCAAGGCGGCATGGCAGACAATTCCGGCAACACACCCTCGGACGGCAAGGATCCCATCGTGACCGGAGGCATCGCCCAATGATCGGCAAACTGCTGAAACGTCGCCCCAGGGCCAGCGAAGACGGTTCAATCGTGGTCGATGGCGCCCGCAAGGCGACCGGAGGCAAGGGCAAGGCGCGCATCGTCATGACGATGGCGGTGTTCTTCGGTATCTTCTCGATCATTTCCGGGCGGCTTGTCTATCTCGGCTTCCAGACCCCCGACATGTCGGGCGGCCCGCAGAGCCGGGTGACGGCCTCGCGACCCGACATTGTCGACCGCAACGGCGAGGTGCTGGCGACGGACATCAAGACGGCATCGCTGTTTGCAGAGCCGCGCCGCATCGTCGACGCCGACGAGGCGATCGAAAAGCTGTCGACGGTGCTGCCGGAGATCGATTACGAGCAGACCTACCATAAGCTGAAGAGCGGCGCCGGCTTCGTCTGGCTGCAGCGGCAGCTGACGCCCAAGCAGCAGGCCGACATCATGCAGCTCGGCATTCCCGGTTTCGGCTTCCGCACCGAGAAGCGCCGTTTCTACCCCAGTGGTGAAACCTCGTCCTACATTGTCGGCCTGACCAATATCGACAATCAAGGCATCTCCGGCATGGAGAAATATATCGACGAGCAGGGCCTGAGCGATCTGCAGGCGTCGGGCCTGGCGGTGGCGAAGGATCTCAAGCCGGTGAAGCTCTCGATCGATCTGCGCGTCCAGCATGTGGTGCGCGACGAGATTGCCGCCGGCCTGGAGCGCTATCGCGCCATGGGCGCGGGCGCCGTCGTGCTCAACGTCAAGACCGGCGAAGTGGTGGCCATGGCCTCGGTGCCGGATTTTGATCCGAACAATCCCTACAATGCACAAGACAAGGACCGGCTGAACCGGATGTCGGCGGGGCTCTATGAGATGGGCTCGACCTTCAAGAGCTTCACATCAGCCATGGCGCTCGATTCCGGCAAGGCGACGATGGCGAGCCGCTTCGACGCTTCGCATCCAATCCGGGTCGGCCATCAGGCCATTCACGATTTCCACGGCAAGAACCGCGTGCTGTCGTTGCCGGAGGTGTTCCTCTATTCATCCAACATCGGGTCGGCCAGGGAGGCCGAACTGGTCGGCATCGAGGCGCACCGCGAATTCCTGCATCGTCTTGGCATCTTGGACAAGATGCAGACCGAACTGCCGGAAGTCGCCCGTCCGACTGAGCCGAAGGTCTGGAAACAGGTCAACTCGTTCACCATCGCCTTCGGTCATGGCGTGTCGACGACACCGTTGCAGGCGGCTGTCGGCTGCGCGGCGCTGATCAATGGCGGATATCTGATGGAGCCGACATTCCTGGTCCGCAGCCAGCAGGACGCGATGGCGGCGGCCAAGAAAGTGGTAGCCGACAAAACGGTCGAGGGCATGCGCTATCTCTACATGCTCAACGCCGAGAAGGGCTCGGCCAGAAATGCCAGGGTCCCCGGCTACCGCGTTGGCGGCAAGACCGGAACAGCCGAGAAGGTCATCAATGGCCGCTACTCGAAGGAGTTGAATTTCAATACGTTCGTCGCCGCATTCCCGATGGACGATCCGCAATATCTCGTGTTTACGATTGCCGATGCTCCGCACCCGGAAAAGCCGGGCATGACGGACGTCGCGGCCGCGAATGCCGGGGTCATGGCCGGCAATATCATCAGGCGTTCCGCGGCCATGCTTGGCGTGAAGCCAGATTTCAGCCATGAAAATGGTGCAACGCTGGTTTCCTATCAATGATTCTTAGGGCGCGCCGGCAACTGCGCGCTATTTTGTTGCGGTGAACGGAACTCGATGAAGCTCAAAAATCTAACCGGTATCCTGCCAGTCGAAGGAACAGCTTCCGCCGATCTGGAGGTTACCGGCATCTCTTCGGATTCCCGCCAGGTAAAACCCGGCGTCGTCTTTTTCGCGCTCGCTGGAAGCAAGGCGGATGGCGCCGCCTATGCCGCGGACGCCGCCGCACGAGGGGCTGCCGCGATCGTCGCGGGCAAGGACAGCGCCCTTGGCGGACTGCCAGTTCCAGTGTTGGCCGTCGATGACCCGCGCCTGGCGCTGGCCCTGAGCGCGGCCCGTTATTTCGGCAAACAGCCGCAGATGATGGTGGCCGTCACCGGCACCAGCGGCAAGACCTCGGTCGCCGCTTTCGTCAGGCAGATCTGGGAGCAAGCCGGCTTTGCCGCGGCCTCGATCGGCACCACCGGCGTGGTGGCGCCGGGCCGCAACGATTATGGCTCGCTGACGACGCCAGATCCCGTCGCCTTGCATCAGCTGTTGCTTGAACTGGCGGACGCCGGCGTCACCCATGCTTCCATGGAGGCCTCCAGCCATGGTCTCGACCAGCGCCGTCTCGACGGCGTCAGGCTGGCCGCCGGCGGCTTCACCAATCTCGGCCGCGACCACATGGACTACCATCCGACGGTCGAGGACTATCACCGGGCCAAGCTGCGTCTGTTTGATGCGCTGCTGCCGAAGGGCGCGCCGGCCGTGATCTTCGCCGACGATCCGTGGTCGGCGCCAACCATCCAGGCGGCGAAGGCCGCAAGGCTCGACGTGCTGACGGTCGGCCGCCACGGCGATTTCCTGACGCTGAAGCGGGTCGAGCATGAGCGCCACCGCCAGCGTGCCGAGGTCGAGGCCGACGGGATGCTCTACGAGATCGACCTGCCGCTGGCCGGCGATTTCCAGATAGCCAACGCGCTGGTTTCGGCCGGGCTTGCCATCTCCACGGGAACGCCAGTCGCCAAGGCCTTGAAGGCGTTGGAGAAACTCAAGGGCGCACCCGGCCGGCTCGACCTTGTCGGGACGACTGCAAACGGCGCGCCGGTCTATGTCGATTATGCGCATAAGCCGGACGCGCTGGAAAACGTGCTTGCCTCGGTGCGCCCGTTCACCACCGGCCGGGTCATCGTCGTGTTCGGCTGCGGCGGCGACCGCGATCGCGGTAAGCGGCCGATCATGGGCGAGATCGCGACGCGGCTCGCCGACGTCGTCATCGTCACCGACGACAATCCGCGCTCGGAAGTGCCGGAGACGATCCGGGCCGCGATCCTTGCCGCCGCTCCCGGCGCGATCGAGATCGGTGACCGGCGCGCGGCGATCCACGAGGCCGTTGCCATGTTGCATGCCGGGGACACGCTGATCGTGGCCGGCAAGGGTCATGAGGAAGGCCAGACGATCGGCACCGAGACCCTGCATTTCTCCGACCACGAAGAAGTCCGTGCCGCGCTGCTGGAGCGTGCCGCATGAATTTGCTGTGGACATCCGAGACGCTGGTCGCCGCCATGGACGGGCGACCGATCGGGCCGATGCCGGACGGCATATCGGGCATTTCGATCGACAGCCGCAGCCTTCAGCCGGGCGACGCTTTCTTCGCCATCAAGGGCGAGGCGATGGACGGCCATGATTTCGCGACCGCCGCCATCAAGGCCGGAGCCGGGGTGCTGGTCGTGGCCGAAGGCAAGCTGCCGTCGCTTGGCCGGCTGACGGCGCCGATGATCGTCGTCGAGGACGTGCTGGTGGCACTGGAAAAGCTCGGTGTCGCATCGCGGGACCGTTCCCAGGCCAAGATCATCGCGGTGACCGGTTCGGCGGGCAAGACGACCACCAAGGAAGCGCTGCGCCACGTGCTGTCGGCGGTCGGCAAGGTGCATGCCTCGGCGCAGTCGTTCAACAACCATTGGGGCGTGCCGCTCACCTTGGCGCGCATGCCGGCCGATTGCGACTATGCCGTGTTCGAGATCGGCATGAACCATCCCGACGAGATCAGGCCGCTGGTCAAGATGGTAAGGCCGCATGTCGCCATCGTCACCATGATCGCGGCGGCGCATCTCGGCTTCTTCCGCAATCTGGACGAGATCGCCAAGGCGAAGGCCGAAATTTTCGAAGGGCTGGAACCTGGCGGCGCGGCGATCCTCAACCGCGACGACGCGCGTTTCAAGCTTCTCGACAAGATGGCGCACGCCGCCGGCGTCGAGCATGTCTATGGGTTCGGCGAGAACGCGCGCTCAACCTTCAGACTGGTCAAATGCGAAGTCCATGCCGATCATTCCGACATTGCCGCCAGGATCGGCGGTTACGAGGTGACGGCTCGCATCGGCGCGCCCGGCCGCCACATGGTGCAGAACATTCTGGCGGTCCTCGGCGCGGCCCGTCTGGTGGGCGCCGATCTCGACAAGGTTGCCCTGGCGCTGGCCGATCTCTCGGCCGAGCGCGGCCGCGGCAAACGCTATGTGCTGCGTCATCCCGGTGGCTCGACTTCGAGCCATCCCGGTGGCCCGACTTCAAGCCACCCCGGTGGACCGATCACGCTGATCGACGAAAGCTACAACGCCAACCCCGCCTCGATGGCGGCCGCCATGGCGCTGCTCAACGCGACGCCGGTGACGGGCGAAGGCCGCCGCATCGCCGTGCTGGGCGATATGCTCGAGCTCGGCGAGTATTCGGCCAAGCTGCATGCTGCACTTGCCGGTCTCATCGTCGGCACCGGCACGCAGACCGTCTTTCTCGGCGGTCCGGAGATGCGGGCGCTGGCGGAAGCGCTGCCGGGCGAGATCAGGACAGAATACCGCGCCAACGTCGAGGAATTGAAGCCGGTTCTGTTTGCCGCACTGAAGCCAGGCGACGTGGTGATGATCAAATCGTCGAAGGGCATCGGCTTTGCAAAGCTGGTCGATGCGTTGCTGGGCAAGTTCCCGGCTGAAACGACAATCGGCAAACAGACCTAGGGTCAAGTCGGGGACGAAAAGCGCATGTTCACACTGCTCGTCGATTTCGCGGACAAGATCTCGGTCTTCAATGTCTTCCGCTACATCACCTTCCGCACGGGCGGGGCGCTGATCACCTCGGCGCTGATCGTCTTCATCTTCGGGCCGACCATCATAAATTCGCTCAGGTTGCGCCAGGGCAAGGGTCAGCCGATCCGCGCCGACGGGCCGCAGACCCATTTCAAGAAGGCCGGCACGCCGACCATGGGCGGCCTGATGATCCTGTCCGGCATCATCGGCTCATCGTTGCTATGGGCGAACCTGTCGAGCATCTATGTCTGGGTGGTGTTGCTGGTGACGCTGGGCTTCGGCTCGATCGGCTTCTACGACGACTATCTGAAGGTGACGAAACAGTCGCATCTCGGCTTTTCCGGCAAAGCACGGCTGGCACTCGAATTCGTCATCGCCGGCATTGCCGCCTGGGCGATCATGCATAACGGCCAGGCGCCGTTCTCCTCGTCGCTGACATTCCCCTTCGCCAAGGAATTCCTGATCAATCTCGGCTGGTTCTTCGTTCCGTTCTCCTGCTTCGTCATCGTGGGAGCGGGCAATGCGGTGAATCTCACCGACGGTCTGGATGGCCTGGCGATCGTGCCGATCATGATCGCGGCGGCGTCCTTCGGCGTCATCGCCTATCTCTCCGGCAATGCGGTGTTCGCCGAATATCTGCAGATCCATTTCGTGCCCGGCACCGGCGAACTGGCTGTTGTGCTTGGTGCTGTCATCGGCGCCGGCCTCGGCTTCCTCTGGTTCAACGCGCCGCCGGCGGCGATCTTCATGGGCGACACCGGCTCGCTGGCCATGGGCGGGCTGATCGGCACCGTCGCGGTCGCCACCAAGCACGAGATCGTGCTGGTCATCGTCGGCGGGCTGTTCGTGGTCGAGATCCTGTCCGTCATCATCCAGGTCGGCTACTTCAAGATGACCGGCAAGCGTGTGTTCCTAATGGCGCCGATCCATCACCACTTCGAAAAGCTCGGCTGGACCGAAAGCCAGGTGGTGATCCGCTTCTGGATCATCGCCGTCATCCTGGCGCTGGTCGGCCTTTCCACCCTCAAGCTCAGATAGGCGCGCCCCGTGATTCCCGCCGCATCCTTCGCAGGCAAGCGTGTTTCGCTCTTCGGGCTCGGCGGCTCGGGGATCGCGACCGCGCACGCGCTGATCGAGGGCGGGGCTGAGGTTCTGGCCTGGGACGACAATCCCGACAGTGTCGCCAAGGCGGCAGCCGCCGGGATTGCAACCGGCGACCTGCACACAGCCGACTGGGCGACGTTCTCCGCTTTCGTGCTGTCGCCCGGCGTGCCGCTGACGCATCCCAAACCGCACTGGACGGTGGAACTGGCGCGCGGTTCGGGTGTCGAGATCATCGGCGACGTCGAGCTTTTCTGCCGCGAGCGGACGCTCGGCGCGCCAGCCGCCCCGTTCATCGCCATCACCGGCACCAACGGCAAGTCGACGACCACGGCGCTGACGGCGCATATATTGAAGGCTTCCGGCCGCGATACGCAGATGGGCGGCAATATCGGCCGCGCCGTGATGACACTCGATCCGCCGCAACCCGACCGGCACTATGTCGTCGAATGCTCGTCCTACCAGATCGACCTCGCACCATCGATCAATCCGACGGCCGGCATCCTGCTCAATTTGACGCCGGATCACCTCGACCGTCACGGCACCATGCAGCATTACGCTTCGATCAAGGAGCGGCTGGTTGCCGGCAGCGAGACCGCGATCGTCGGCATCGACGATTCCTGGTGTGCGCAGATTGCCGAACGGCTGGAGCGGGCGGGGCGGCACGTCATCCGCATTTCGAAGCGGCTGCCGCTGACCGACGGCTATTTCGCCGATGGCACCAATTTGATGGAAGCGGTGCATGGCCGCTACAGCCGGGTCGCCTTCCTCGAAGGCATCGGCTCGCTGCGCGGGCAGCACAATGCGCAAAACGCGCTTGCCGCGGTGGCCGCCTGCCTCAAGGTCGGGCTCGACCTCGGCGAGATCCAGTCCGGACTGGAAAGCTTTCCGGGCCTGGCGCATCGCATGGAGCAGGTCGGCCGCAAGGACCACGTGCTGTTCGTCAACGATTCCAAGGCGACCAACGCCGATGCGGCGGCACCCGCCCTGTCGAGCTTTTCACGCATCTACTGGATCGCCGGCGGCCTGCCCAAGGAAGGCGGCATCGAGCCGCTGCGCGGCTTCTTCCCGCGTATCGCCAAGGCCTATCTGATCGGCGAGGCAGCGCCGGCCTTTTCGGCGACGCTGGGCGAGGCGGTGCCGTATGAGATATCGGGCACGCTTGCAGCCGCGGTCGAGCATGCCGCGCATGATGCGGCCAAGGACGATGGCGGCGAGGCGGTGGTGCTGTTGTCGCCGGCCTGCGCCAGTTTCGACCAATTTAAGAATTTCGAGGTCCGCGGCGAAGCCTTCAGGCAAGCTGCGAATGCTATCGAGGGCGTCAAACCCATCGGAGGGGCACGATAATGCAGAGCCGTCTCGACAAAAGCCCGGTTGCGACCTGGTGGTGGACCATCGATCGCTGGTTTCTGGCGGCGTTCCTGTCGCTGATGGGGCTGGGCATAGTTTTGTCCTTCGCCGCAAGTCCCGCGGTCGCCGAACGCATCGGCCTCGACAGTTTCCATTTCGCGACCAGGCAGATCATCTTCACCGTGCCGGCGCTCGGCGTGATGCTGGCGGTGTCCTTCCTCGATTCCAGAGAAATCCGGCGCATGGCGCTGATCATGCTGTGCCTGATGCTGGTGCTGATGGTGGCGGTGCTCTACATCGGCGTCGAGGTGAAAGGCGCGCGGCGCTGGGTGTCGCTTGCCGGCCTGTCGATCCAGCCCTCGGAGTTTTTGAAACCCGCCTTTGTCATCATGTGCGCCTGGCTGTTCGCCGAACACAAGCGCCAGCCCGACATTCCGGGCAATCTCTTCGCCATGTTGCTCTTGGTACTGGTCGTATCGCTGCTGGTGGCGCAGCCGGACCTCGGCCAGACCATGCTGACGACCGGCACCTGGGGCATCATGTTCTTCATGGCGGGGCTGCCATGGCTGTGGATCGTCGTGCTCGGAGCGGCCGGCGTCGGCGGCGTCTTTGCCGCCTATACGGTATTTCCGCACGTCGCCCTGCGTATCGACAAGTTCCTCACTGGCGAAGGCGACACGTTCCAGGTCGATATGGGCCGCGACGCATTGATCAATGGCGGCTGGTTCGGCGTCGGGCCGGGCGAGGGCACCGTCAAGCGGGTCATCCCCGACAGCCATGCCGATTTCGTCTTTTCGGTCGCGGGCGAGGAATTCGGATTGATCATGTGTTTCTTCATCATGTCCATCTTCGCCTTCATCGTGCTGCGCGGCCTCAACACGGCGCTGAAGGAGCATGACGATTTCACCCGCTATGCGGTCGGCGGCCTCGTCACCGTGTTCGGCCTGCAGGCAGTCATCAACATGTGCGTCAACCTGCAGCTGGTGCCGGCCAAGGGCATGACGCTGCCGTTCATCTCCTATGGCGGCTCTTCGCAGATTGCCATCGCCATCTCGATGGGAATGGTGCTGGCGCTGACGCGCAAGCGACCGGAAAAGCGCAAGCAGGTGGGCTTTGCCTTGCCACAGCGCGCCATGCCGGCGGAGTGACATGGCCAGAGGCGTTATCCTTCTCTCGGCGGGCGGAACCGGCGGACATCTGTTTCCGGCCGAGGCACTGGCGCATGAGTTGAACGCGCGTGGCTGGACGGTGCATCTGGCGACCGACGACCGCGCTGAGCGCTTTGCCGGCCACTTCCCGGCCGCCGCCATCCACCCGATCCAGTCCGCGACGCTGGGCTCCAAAAATCCTGTTGCCCTGCTTGGCGCTTTCTGGAAAATCTGGCGCGGCGTGCGCCAGGCGTCCGCCATCATCGGCAGGATCAAGCCCGACACCGTGGTCGGCTTTGGCGGCTATCCGACCTTGCCGCCGCTCTACGCCGCGACGCGGCGCAAGGTGCCGACGCTGATCCACGAGCAGAACGCGGTGATGGGACGCGCCAACCGGGCGCTGGCCAGCCGCGTCGATGCGATTGCCGGTGGCTTCCTGCCCCAAGACGAAAGCGCCGTCGGCGCCAAGACGGTGACGACAGGCAATCCGGTTCGCCCACAGGTGCTCGAAGCCGCAAAGACCGCCTACGTCGCCTCGGCCGGAGATGATCCCTTCCGCCTGCTGGTGTTCGGCGGCAGCCAGGGCGCGCAGTTCTTCTCCGATGCGGTGCCGGCGGCCGTCGCCTTGCTCCCCGACGCACTCCGCAAGCGGCTGGTGATCACGCAGCAGGCTCGGGCCGATGATGTCGGGCGGGTGAAGGCGGCCTATGCAGCGCTTGGCGTCGGTGTCGAGGTCTCGCCCTTCTTCAGCGACATGGCGGCGCGTATAGCGGCCGCACAGTTGGTTATGTCGCGCTCCGGCGCGTCGACCGTCTCGGAAATCGCCGTCATCGGGCGACCGGCGCTGCTGGTGCCCTATCCCTATGCGCTCGATCACGACCAGGCCGCGAACGCAGCCGCTCTTGCGGCCGCCGGCGGTGGCGAGGTGGAGCCGCAATCCTCACTTTCGCCCGAGCGCATCGCGGCGTTGATCGGCGCCCTGATGGCCGAGCCCGAACGGCTCACGGCAATGGCTGCCGCGGCGAAGTCGGTCGGCAAACCGGATGCCGCACGGTTGCTCGCCGATCTCACAGAGGCTATTGCGTCCCGCAAAACCGTTTCGGATTTTAAGAAGGGAACGCACGCATGAAGATGCCGCAGACCATAGGCCTCGTGCATTTCATCGGCATTGGCGGCATCGGCATGAGCGGCATCGCCGAAGTGCTGCACAATCTCGGCTACAAGGTGCAGGGGTCCGACCAGGCCGACAGCGCCAATGTGCAGCGGCTGCGCGACAAGGGGATCGAATGCTTTGTCGGCCACAGGGAAGAAAACCTCGGCGATGCCGAAGTGGTGGTTGTCTCGACGGCTATCAAGAAATCCAACCCCGAACTGAAGGCGGCACGGGAGAAATTGCTGCCGATCGTGCGCCGCGCCGAAATGCTGGCCGAACTGATGCGCTTCCGCCAGGCAGTGGCGATCGGCGGCACGCACGGCAAGACGACGACGACCTCGATGGTAGCGACGCTGCTCGAAGCCGGCGGGCTCGACCCGACCGTCATCAATGGCGGCATCATCAACGCCTATGGCACCAATGCGCGCATGGGGGACGGCGAGTGGATGGTGGTCGAAGCCGACGAGAGCGACGGGACCTTCCTCAAGCTGCCGGCCGATATCGCCGTCGTCACCAATATCGATCCCGAACATCTCGATCACTACGGCAGTTTCGAGAAGGTGCGCGAAGCCTTCCGCCAGTTCGTCGAGAACGTGCCGTTCTACGGCTTCGGCGTCATGTGCACCGACCACCCGGAGGTGCAGGCGCTGGTCGGCCGAATCGAGGATCGCCGCGTCATCACCTATGGCGAGAACGCGCAGGCCGACGTGCGCTTCACCAACCATCGCATGGCCGGCGCGACCTCGGAATTCGACGTGGTGATCCGCGACCGCAAGGGACGCGGCCAGACGACGATATCGGATCTGCGCCTGCCGATGCCCGGCCGCCACAACGTTTCCAATGCGACGGCGGCGATCGCGGTGGCGCATGAGCTCGGCCTGTCGGCCGAGGCGATCAAGAAAGGCCTGTCGTCCTTCGCCGGCGTCAAGCGTCGCTTCACCCAAACCGGCTCCTGGAATGGCGTCGAAGTGTTCGACGATTACGGCCACCATCCGGTCGAGATCGCTGCGGTGCTGAAAGCCGCGCGCAGCGCCACCAAGGGCCGCGTCATCGCCATTGCCCAGCCGCACCGTTTTACCCGGCTGCATGATCTGTTCAATGAATTCTCCGCCTGCTTCAACGACGCCGACACGGTGATGGTGGCGCCGGTCTACGCCGCCGGCGAGGAGCCGATCGAAGGCGTGACCTCGGATGCGCTGGTGTCGCGCATCCGGGCCGGCGGCCATCGCGACGCGCGCTACATCGAGGGTCCGGAGGCAATAGCGCCTGTTATCCGTGATCTGGCCAGGCCCGGCGACTTCGTCGTCTTTCTCGGCGCCGGCAACATCACGCAATGGGCCTATGCGCTGCCCAAGGAGCTGGCCGTCTCATGATGCAGGGCCAGGCGCTGATCGACAGACTTGGCGGCCGGCTTGCCGGCCTGCGCGGCCGCATCACGCCGAATGCCGAGATGGACAAGATCACCTGGTTCCGCGCCGGAGGACTGGCCGAGGCGCTCTTTCAGCCAGCGGACGAGGCGGACCTCGCTGCTTTCCTGAAAGCGGTTCCCGAAGAGATACCGCTGACCATAGTCGGCGTCGGCTCGAACTTGCTTGTGCGCGATGGGGGTATTCCGGGTTTCGTGATAAGGCTGTCGGCCAAGGGGTTCGGTGAAACCGAAATTGTTTCGCCGACATCGATCAAGGCTGGCGCGGCCACGCCCGACAAGCGTATTGCCGCGGCGGCGCTGGAAGCCGGCATCGGCGGCTTCCATTTCTACCACGGCATACCGGGCGCCATCGGCGGGGCGCTGAGGATGAACGCCGGCGCCAATGGCGTCGAGACGCGCGAGCGCGTCGTCGAGGTGCGTGCGCTCGACCGCAAGGGCAACGTCCAGACGCTGAGCAATGCCGATATGGGCTATGCCTACCGGCACTCGTCGGCACCGTCCGGGCTGATCTTCACCTCGGCGATTTTCGAGGGCTTTGCCGAGGACAAGGCAGTGATCAGGGCGGCGATGGACGCGGTGCAGAACCATCGCGAGACGGTGCAGCCGATCCGCGAGAAGACCGGTGGCTCGACCTTCAAGAATCCTGAAGGCACCTCAGCCTGGAAAGAGATCGACAAGGCAGGGTGCCGCGGCCTGCTGATCGGCGGCGCGCAGATGTCGCCCATGCACTGCAATTTCATGATCAACACCGGGACAGCGACCGGCTACGAACTCGAATATCTCGGCGAAACGGTGCGCACGCGGGTGCTCGAACATTCCGGCATCCGGCTGCACTGGGAGATCAAGCGCATCGGGGACTTCCGCCCCGGACACGCCGTGCAGGAGTTTCTTGGACAGCTGCTCTAGCCGCGGTTGAAGTTCATGTGACGCATGAACTTCAACCGGTCCGGAACGACCGCGCGACCGTTGCTCCAAAGACTCAACAGCGCGGTTTTCGCATCCATTTTCTCAGAAAGTGAATCTCTCGGAATCATAAGCACTTGCCAGTGAATCAACTCTCTGATTCTCTGCTCCAAAGCGTTTCCTGATTTGAGTCGTTCGACGCGTTTCCCGCGTTTTCCGTCTGGGGGGCAACCTGCCGGGAGACTCGGACTCAATGTTGCGGAAATCTTGGTTTTTGATCCGCCGTGAGAGGGGATGACGGGGAATGAAAAACAAGCATGTGGCCGTCCTGCTGGGTGGTTTCTCGTCCGAGCGGCCCGTGTCTCTGTCTTCGGGGAAGGCCTGTGCCGATGTGCTTGAGACGGAAGGCTATCAAGTCACGCGCGTCGATGTCGGGCGCGACGTCGGCTCCGTGCTTGCCGATCTCAGGCCCGATGTCGCCTTCAATGCGCTGCATGGTCCTTTTGGCGAGGACGGCACCATTCAGGGCATTCTCGAATATCTCGGCATTCCCTACACCCATTCCGGCGTGCTCGCCTCGGCGCTTGCGATGAACAAGGAGCAGTCGAAGAAAGTCGTGAAATTGGCCGGTGTCCCCGTCGCCGAATCGAAGGTCGCCAATCGCTTCGCCATTCAGAACAACCATCCGATGAAGCCGCCTTATGTGGTGAAGCCGGTCAATGAGGGGTCGAGCTTCGGCGTCGTGATCGTGCATGAGGGGCAGTCGCATCCGCCGCAGGTCATCGGCTCGTCCGAGTGGAAATATGGCGATACCGTCATGGTCGAGCGTTACATCCATGGGCGCGAGCTGACCTGTGCCGTCATGGGCGACGTGGCGCTTGGCGTCTGCGAGATCATCCCGACGGGCCATTCGTTCTATGACTACGATTCCAAATATGTCGCGGGCGGATCAAAACACGAATGCCCCGCAAAAGTTTCACCGAATATTTACCAAAAAATACAGACACTGGCGCTCAAGGCTCACCAAGCTGTCGGCTGTCGGGGCGTTTCCCGGTCGGACTTCCGTTATGACGATCGTCACTCCGAAAATGGCGAGGTTGTATGGCTCGAGGTCAATACCCAGCCGGGCATGACGCCGACGTCTCTGGTGCCTGAAATCGCCGCCCAGGCAGGGCATTCGTTCGGCGATCTGTTGAGTTGGATGGTGGAGGACGCTTCGTGTCTGCGTTGAAATGGGGGCAGGGCAAGGGGAAGGGCGTGGCCGGGCCGGCGCTGTTCAGCCTGCCATTGTCGTTCGACCATTTCGTGCTGCCGCGCGTGCTTCGCCGCCCGGTGCGTATCCTGGCGCGTCTGGGCGAGGGCGAATTCCAGGCGCCGCGCTTCTCCGCCGCGGTCATGTCGGCAGTGCTCATTGCTTCGAGCGGCGCTTATGGCGCCTATCTCGGCGGTCATGCCGACGGCATCGTCCAGAGCATCACTGCCCGGACCGGCTTTGCCGTCGACCAGGTCAAGGTGGTCGGCAATCGCCAGACGTCCGAGATCGATATTCTCGACAGGCTCGAGCTCGATGGCTGGACGTCGCTGATCGGCTTCGATGCCGAGGCGGCGCGGGAACGCATCGCCACCTTGCCCTGGATCGAGGTCGCCGCGGTGCGCAAGGTCTATCCGCACACGTTGGAGGTGCGCGTCGAGGAGCGTCAGGCGTTCGCGCTTTGGCAGCAGGGCAGCGATCTCTCCGTCATCGAAAAAGACGGTGCCGTTATCGCGCCGTTCTCGGGTGGCAAGCAGGTGCTGCTGCCATTGCTGATCGGAGCCGGCGCGCCGGCCAAGGCGCCGGAATTCCTGGCGAAGATCGAAAAATACCCGGATCTCGCGACCCGCATCAGGGGCTATGTCCGTGTCGGCGATCGGCGCTGGGACCTGAAGCTGGACAATGGCATCACCGTCAAGCTCCCCGAGGATGGCGAGGATCAGGCACTCGCCGAACTCGTCGGCATGGACCATGACAAGGGGCTGTTGTCGCGCGATATCGCGGCCGTCGATATGCGGCTGTCGGACCGGCTGGTCGTGCAACTGACGCCGGAGGCGGCGACTCAGCGCGAAGCCGCGCTCAACGAGAAACCGAAAACGCTGAAGCGCAAGCCGGAGACGAAGATATGAGCTGGCTTGGCGGTTCAGGCGATGCCTCGTCGCGCCGCTCCGGCACCTTGACGGTGCTGGATGTCGGTTCGAGCAAGGTCTGCTGCATGGTGGCGAAGCTGAAGCCGTGCGATGACGGGAAGCTGCTGCGCGGACGCTCGCACCGCATCCAGGTGATCGGCATCGGCCATCAGAAGTCGCAGGGCGTCAAATCGGGCGTCGTCATCGATCTCGATCGTGCCGAACATGCCATTCGTCTCTCCGTCGACGCCGCCGAGCGCATGGCCGGGCTGACGGTCGATTCGCTGATCGTGAACATGACCGCCGGCCGGCTGAAGAGCGAAGCTTTCTCGGCAACCATCAATCTCGGCGGCCATGAGGCCGACGAGGCCGACATCAAGCGGGTGCTCGGTGCCGGCGCCAAGCAGGCGCTGAAGACCGAGCGCGAGGTGGTCCATTCGCTCCCCGTCGGCTTCTCGCTCGACGCTGAGCGCGGCGTGCGCGATCCGCGCGGCATGGTCGGCGACACGCTTGGCGTCGACATGCATGTGCTGACCGGCGACGCCGCTCCGATGCGCAACCTGGAGCTCTCCATCAACCGCTCGCATCTTTCGGTCGAGCGCATGGTGGCGACGCCCTATGCCAGCGGGCTGGCGGCATTGGTCGACGACGAGCTGGAACTGGGCGCCGCCTGCATCGATATGGGCGGCGGCACGACGACGATCTCGGTGTTTTCGGAAGGCAAGTTCGTCCATGGCGACGCCATCGCCATCGGCGGCAACCACGTCACGCTGGACATGGCCAAGGGACTGTCCACCTCGCTCGATGCCGCCGAACGGCTGAAGGTGATGCACGGTTCGGCGTTGCCCGGCAGCGCCGATGACCGCGACCTGGTCTCGATCCAGCCGATCGGCGACGAGGGCGAAGTGCCGCTCCAGATTCCGCGCTCCGTCATGACGCGCATCGTGCGTGCCCGCATCGACGAGACGCTCGAGCTTTTGCGCGACCGGCTGAACAAGTCCGGCTACGGCAATGCGGTGGGCAAGCGCGTGGTGCTGACCGGCGGCGCCAGCCAGCTTGCCGGCCTGCCGGAAGCGGCGCGCCGCATCCTGGGGCGCAATGTGCGCATCGGCCGCCCGCTCGGCGTGGCGGGCCTGCCCGAAGCGGCGAAGGGGCCGGCCTTCTCGGCGGCCGTCGGCTTGTTGATCTACCCGCAGATGGCGAGCTTCGAGAGCCATCCGGCGAAAGGAATTTCCGGTCTCAGAATGACCGGAACGGGCGGAAAACTGCATCGCATGAGTCAGTGGTTGAGAGACAGTTTCTAATTGACGGGGACAGCCCCATAAGTGGCCGCGGCGGCGAAGCGGCAGGAAAGGCAAAGGACGGAGACAATGACCATCAATCTGCAAAAGCCGGACATCACCGAGCTTAAGCCACGCATCACCGTGTTCGGCGTCGGCGGCGGCGGCGGCAACGCCGTCAACAACATGATCACCGCCGGTCTGCGCGGCGTCGAGTTCGTTGTCGCCAACACCGACGCGCAGGCGCTGACCATGTCGAAAGCCGACCGGCTGATCCAGCTCGGCGCGCATGTCACCGAGGGGCTGGGCGCCGGATCCCAGCCTGAAGTGGGCCGCGCGGCAGCGGAAGAATGCATCGACGAGATCATCGATCACCTGTCCAACACCCATATGTGCTTCGTCACCGCGGGCATGGGCGGCGGCACGGGCACGGGAGCGGCGCCGGTCGTGGCGCGCGCCGCCCGCGAGAAGGGCATCCTCACTGTCGGCGTCGTCACCAAGCCGTTCCATTTCGAAGGCCAGCGCCGCATGAAGACGGCGGATTTCGGCATCGAGGAGCTGCAGAAATGCGTCGACACACTGATCGTCATCCCTAACCAGAACCTGTTCCGGCTGGCCAATGACAAGACCACCTTCGCCGACGCGTTCGCCATGGCTGACCAGGTGCTCTATTCGGGTGTAGCCTGCATCACCGACCTGATGGTCAAGGAAGGCCTGATCAATCTCGACTTCGCCGACGTTCGTTCGGTGATGCGCGAGATGGGCAAGGCGATGATGGGCACCGGCGAGGCATCGGGCGAGGGCCGCGCGATGGCGGCCGCGGAAGCCGCGATCGCCAACCCGCTGCTCGACGAGACCTCGATGAAGGGCGCCAAGGGCCTGCTGATCTCGATCACCGGCGGCCGCGACCTGACCCTGTTCGAAGTCGACGAAGCGGCGACCCGCATCCGCGAGGAGGTCGATCAGGACGCCAACATCATCCTGGGCGCCACTTTCGACGAGGAGCTCGAAGGTGTCATCCGCGTCTCGGTTGTTGCCACCGGCATCGACAAGTCGGCGGCCGAAATCGCCGCCGCGCCGATCTCGATCCGCACCGCGCCGCAGAAGCCGGCCGCCCGCCCGGCCGTTGCCGCGGCGGAAAGCCGCCCCGCGCCGGTCCAGCAGGCTGCGTTCGAGCCGCGCGCCGCCGATCCGGTCGCGGAAGCGATCCAACTGGCCGAAGCAAACGCCGCGGCGATGGCACAAGCCCGTCCGGCGCCGGTTGCCCATGCGGATGATTTCCGTCCGCAGAGCAAGATCTTCCAGGCTCCGCCGGCGCAGCCGCAACCGATGGTGCAGCCCGTGGTCCAGCAGATGCAGCCGGCGCCTCAGCCGCGCGAGATCCTGCGCGAAGTCCAGCAGCCGGTCGCGATGGCTCCCCAGCGCATGCCGCGCGTCGAGGACTTTCCGCCTGTCGTGAAGGCCGAGGTCGACGCCAAGAGCCGCCCGGCCGACCATGAGAACAGCGGACCGATGGGGCTCTTGAAGCGTCTGACCAACGGCCTGACGCGCCGCGAGGAAGAGCCTGCACGCCTGCAGCCGGCGCAGCCGCGCGAGCCCAAGCTGCGTCAGGCCGCACCGGAAGTGCGCCGTCTGGCAAGCCAGGACGCGCAGCTCTACGCGCCTCGTCGCGGCCAGCTCGACGACCAAGGCCGCCTGACGCCGCAGCCCAGGGCGACTCAGGAGGACGACCAGCTGGAAATTCCGGCGTTCCTGCGTCGCCAGGCCAACTGAGCGGTTAACGGGCTGTAACAATTGTTAACAGGCAGGCAAGGAATTGCTTGCCTGTTAACGTTTAAAAGGATGCAAATTCAGGCACTTAAGCGGCTATCCATACGTCGGTTGCGGTTACAGAGAGTAAGAAACCGTGATTTGGACTATCCCTGATGGGACATTATCTTTGCTGCCTACCGTCGTCGGTTTGCCGGGATTTCGGGGGAAGTGACCTGGCCTGCCGATTTTTACAAGAGAGCCGCGCCCTCGGGCTGGAGAAGCGGACCTAGGCATTTCGGGCTTATGGGGATTGTCTTGCACGACTATCAGACGACAGTGAAGGCGCGCGCGTCGCTTACGGGCACCGGCGTTCACAGCGGCAAGGAAGTTTCCATCAGCTTTCTCCCGGCGGATGCCGACACCGGCATCGTTTTCCAGCTTTTTAGTGAGAACGGGCAAGGTCGCGAGTTCCGCGCCCTGTTTTCCGAGATCGGCGCAACCGACCTGTGCACCATGCTCGGTGATCCCTCTGGCGAGCACATCGCCACGGTCGAGCACATCATGGCGGCGCTGTTCGGGCTCGGCATCGACAATGTCATCATCGAGATCGACGGCCATGAGGTCCCTATCCTCGACGGCAGCGCGATGGCGTTCGTCGAGGCCATAGACCAGGCCGGCATCGAAACGCTGTCGGTCAAGCGGCGCTACATCCGGATCGTCAAGCCGGTCCGCATCGAGAACGGCGCCTCCTGGGCTGAGTTCAGGCCCTATGACGGCACCCGCTTCGAGGTCGAGATCGATTTCGAAAGCCCGGCGATCGGCCGGCAGCTGTTCGCGTCCGACATCAATGCGGACATTTTCCGCCGCGACATCGCGCGCGCCCGCACCTTCGGCTTCATGAAGGACGTCGAGCGGCTGTGGGCCGCCGGCTATGCGCTGGGATCCTCGCTCGAGAATTCGCTGGTCATCGGTGACGACAACCGCGTCATCAACATGGGCGGCTTGCGCTACCCCAACGAGTTCGTACGCCATAAGACGCTGGACGCCATGGGCGACCTGGCACTGGCCGGGGCCCGCTTCATCGGCTGCTTCCGCTCCTATCGTGGCGGCCATAGGCTGAATGCGGCCGCCTTGCGGCGCGTGCTGTCGGACCGTACCGCGTTCGAGATCGTCGAAACGACCCGCCGCGAGCGCGGCCGTGCGGCCGAGATGAGCGCCGTCAACGCGCCTCTCTATGCGCCCTGGATGATCTGAGTCGCCACCACTTTCCGGATACCATCGCAGCTCGCTGGTGTTGCATGAATGCATCATTTGCCGGCGAAATCGCAGGGATGCTCCGGCGCGGCCCGGCCGCCACAAAAATGTTCGATTGCCTAGACATAGCGTTGCCGGGCAAGGCGGTTATGGTTTATGGCTGCTGCCGTCGATAGTGCATGTCGCCTGGAAGTGGGGACCAGTTTTGGGGAAACGATATGCAACAGGCACTGAAATAACGCCGAAAGGGCGCAATCCAATCATGTTCTTCAAGCGAGTCGGTCAATTGAAAGCGCCGCAGCGGTCCGTTTTCCTGGCGCTTTCGGTGGTTGTTCCATCGCTCTTCCTGTCTGCTTGCATGTCGTCGGAAAAAGATATCGACCTGTCGACCTATGTCGATCAGACCGAACCGGCCGACGTTCTCTACAACCAAGGGCTCGCCAATCTGAATGCCGGACGCCTCGACGAGGCGAGCAAGAAGTTCGACGCGGTCGACCGCCAGCATCCTTATTCGGAGTGGGCCCGCAAATCGATGGTGATGGGCGCGTTCGCCGACTATCGCAAGGGCAGCTACGACGAAGCGATCGCGTCGGCCAAGCGTTATCTGACGCTGTATCCGTCAACGGATGACGCGGCTTATGCGCAGTACATCATCGGCCTTAGCTACTACCGCCAGATCAAGGACGTGACGCAGGATCAGAAGGAAGCGCGCCAGACCGTGCAGACCATGCAGGATCTCGTGACGCGCTGGCCTAATTCAGAATATGTCGATGACGCCAAGGAAAAGATCCGCTTCGCCAACGACCAGCTCGCCGGCAAGGAGATGCAGATCGGCCGCTATTATCTCGAACGCCGCGAATACATCGCTGCGGTCAAGCGTTTCCGCAATGTGGTCGAGAATTATTCCAACACCCGCCACGTCGAGGAGGCGCTGGCGCGCCTGACCGAGAGCTATTATGCGATGGGCCTGACTTCGGAGGCGCAGACCGCCGCCGCCGTTCTCGGCACCAATTATCCCGACAGCCCATGGTACAAGGATTCCTACAAGCTCCTGCAGAGCAACGGGCTTGCGCCGCGCGAGAATGCCGGCTCGTGGATATCCAAGGCCGGGAAACTGATCACCGGCGCCTGATGCAGGCGTAACGATGCTTTCCAGGCTGTCGATCCGCGATATCGTCCTGATCGAGAAGCTGGATATCGACTTCCAGCCCGGTCTCTCGGTGCTGACGGGCGAGACCGGCGCCGGAAAATCCATCCTGCTCGACGCTCTGTCCTTGGCGCTTGGGGCTCGCGGTGACGCTTCCCTGGTGCGCCACGGCGCGGCACAGGGCCAGGTGATTGCCGTGTTCGACGTGCCGCGCAACCATCCGGTGCGCGCGTTGCTTGCCGAGAATGCCATCGAGGACGACGGCGACATCATCCTGCGCCGCTTGCAGACTGTGGACGGCCGCACCCGCGTCTTCGTCAACGATCAGCCGTCCAGCGTGACGCTGATGCGCGACGTCGGCCGCGCGCTGGTCGAGATCCACGGCCAGCATGACGAACGCGCCCTTGTCGATCCCGGCGCGCATCGCGACGTGCTCGACGCCTTCGGCGGCCATCTCGGCGCCGTCCGGTCGACGGCCGAGGCCTGGCGGCACTGGCGCGCCTGCGAGCAGGAGCTCTCGCGCCATCGTGCCAAGGTGGCGGCGGCGGCGCGCGAAGCGGACTACCTGCGCGCAGCGGTCACGGAGCTGACCAAGCTCGATCCGCAGCCGGGTGAGGAGACTGAGCTTGCCGACTTGCGCGCCCACATGATGCGGGCCGAGAAGATCGCCTCCGAAATCCACGACGCGCAGGACGTGCTTTCGGGTCCATCCTCGCCCTTGCCGCAACTGGCCAGCCTGCTCAGGCGGTTGCAGCGCAAGGCCGGCGAGGCCCCCGGGCTGCTCGACGAAGTGGTCAAGTCGCTGGATGAGGCGATGCTGTCGCTCGACGCGGCGCAGTCGGGTGTCGAGGCGGCTTTGCGCGCCACCGAATATGATCCACAGCGGCTGGAAAAGGCGGAAGAGCGATTGTTTTCGCTGCGCGCGGCATCGCGCAAGCACAGCGTTGCCGTCGATGATTTGGCGCAATTGCGCGACACGATGGTTGCCGATCTTGCCGATCTCGATGCCGGCGAGGAGCGCCTTCATGGGCTGGAAAAGCAGGCGGCCGCAGCGCGCGAAGCCTATGATATCGCCGCCGCGCAGTTGTCCTCGCTTCGCCATGCCGCGGCGGTCGGGCTGACCAAGGCGGTGATGGCCGAACTGCCGGCGCTTAAGCTCGAACGCGCCGCCTTCATCGTCGAGATGAAGAGCGAGGCCGAGAGCCGCATGGAAGAGGGCATCGACCAGATCGAGTTCTGGGTGCGCACCAATCCCGGCACCCGGCCCGGGCCGATGATGAAGGTTGCTTCCGGCGGCGAGCTTTCGCGCTTCCTGCTGGCGCTGAAGGTGGCGCTGGCCGACCGGGGCTCGGCGCCAACGCTGGTCTTCGATGAAATCGACACAGGGGTGGGCGGCGCCGTCGCGGATGCCATCGGCCAGCGGCTGGCAAGATTGTCCAGGCGCGTGCAGGTGCTCTCGGTCACCCATGCGCCGCAGGTGGCGGCCCGCGCGGCGACGCACTTCCTGATCTCCAAATCCGGCAGCACCGACAAGGTCGCGACCGGTATCGCCGAAATGGACCGGGCGGCGCGCCAGGAAGAGATCGCGCGCATGCTGGCCGGCGCCACCATCACCGACGAAGCGCGCGCGGCCGCCGAAAGATTGCTGCGGGAGAATACGGCGGCTGCCTGAAAGCTCGTTTCCCGTGAAGGCGAGTCAGGATATGGCTGCATCCTGCTGTTCAGGAATGATTTTTTCGCAGGCCGGCTCCCTCCTGCCAAATCCTGATTTATAGTGGCGCCCAACCAAAGTGCGCCGCGCCTTGGTTATTGTTTTGCGCATGTCGTTGCCCCAAAATCGCACCATATTTTGGGCGGCGTGCATTGGTCAGGGAAGCCGTGCGATGTCTGAAAGACCAGTCGATTCACTCAGTGAGAGCGAAGCCGAAGCGGAGCTGAAGCGCCTGGCGCAGGAGATCGCGGAGCACGACCGCCGCTACCATACCGAGGACGCGCCTGTTATCACCGACGCCGCCTATGATGCGCTGACCCGGCGCAACCTCGCCATCGAGCAGCGCTTTCCCGCCCTGGTGCGCGAGAATTCGCCATCGCGCAGGGTCGGTGCCGCGCCGGCGGAAGGCTTTGCCAAGGTGCGTCATGCCGTGCCCATGCTCAGCCTCGCCAAGGCCTATACCGACGAGGACGTCGCCGATTTCATCGAACGCGGCCGGCGCTTCTTCGACCGCGACAAGGATCTCGACATCGCCTTCACGGCCGAACCGAAGATCGACGGCCTGTCGGCCTCGCTACGTTACGAGAACGGCGTGTTCGTGCAGGGCGCAACGCGCGGCGATGGCGCTGTCGGCGAAGACATCACCGCCAATCTGAGGACCATCGCCGATATTCCCGGCAGGCTGAAAGGCTCGGGCTGGCCCGAAATCATCGAGATACGCGGCGAGGTCTACATGACCTATGCCGAATTCGAGGCGCTGAAGCAGCGCTCAGCGGCCGCCGGCGGCCAGGACTATGTCAATCCGCGCAATACGGCGGCTGGGTCGCTGCGCCAGAAGGATCCATCGGTCACCGCCAGCCGGAACCTCAAATTCTTTGCCTATGCCTGGGGCTACACGACAGCCGACCCCGCTCCGACACAATACGATTCGGTGCAGAAATTCGCGGAATGGGGCTTCAAAGTCAGCCCGCTGATGGTGCGGGCGAGGTCGGTCGGCGAACTGATCGCGCATTATCACCGCATCGAGGAACAGCGTTCTTCCTTGGGCTACGACATCGACGGCGTCGTCTACAAGGTCGACCAGCTGGAGTTGCAGCGCCGGTGGGGCTTTGTCACCGGCGAACCGCGCTGGGCCATCGCGCACAAATTTCCGGCCGAACAAGCGATGACGACCGTGCAGAAGATCGACATCCAGGTCGGGCGCACCGGCACGCTGGCGCCGGTGGCGAGGCTTGCGCCCGTGACAGTCGGGGGCGTCGTGGTCGAGAACGTCACGCTGCACAACGAAGACTATATCAAGGGTTTCGACAGCAACGGCCAGCCGATCCGCGACGGCATCGACGTGCGCATCGGCGACACCGTGGTGATCCAGCGGGCAGGGGATGTCATCCCGCAGATCGTCAGTGTCGTCGTCGACAAGCGTCCGCCGGATGCCGTGCCTTACGAATTCCCACATACTTGCCCGATCTGCGGCTCGCCGGCGACGCGCGAAATCAACGAGAAGACCGGCAAGGAGGATTCCCGCAGGCGTTGCACGGGCGAACTGATCTGCCCCGCGCAAGCCGTGGAAGGGCTGCGCCACTTCGTGTCGCGCGGGGCCATGGATATCGAGGGCCTAGGCGCGGAAAACATCGACCTGTTCTTCAATGCGGGCCTGGTCAAGACGGCCGCCGACATCTTCACGCTCAGGGATCGGCGTCCCGCCGTCACCAAGGCGCTGGCCGAGCGGCGCGAGGAGCAGGCGAGGCAGCGCGAGGCGGCGTCGGGCAAGACGCGCAAGAATGTGCGCAGCGTCGAGGACCGCAACTATGAAGGGTTGGACAAGCTCTTTGCGGCGATCGATTCGCGCCGCGAACCCGAGCTCGACCGCTTCATCTTTGCGCTTGGGATCCGCCATATCGGCGAAACGACGGCGGCCGTGCTTGCCCGGACGTTTTCGACAATCGAGGAACTGATCCGCGTCGGCAAGGAGACCGCGGCGGCTGACGATCCGCATAGTGTCTTCCCGTCGATCAACGGCATCGGCGATACGGTGATCAACGCGCTGGCCGATTTCTTCGGCAATGAGCGCAATGACGACGTGCTTGAGGCGTTGCTTAAACAGGTCAGGCCGAAGCCGTATGTCGTCACCGTCTCGGCCGACAGCGTGGTCGCGGGCAAGACCGTCGTGTTCACGGGCTCGCTGGAAAAGATGACGCGTTCCGAAGCCAAGGCGATGGCCGAACGGCTGGGCGCCAAGGTGGCGGGCTCGGTTTCGGCCAAGACCGATCTGGTGGTGGCGGGGCCCGGCGCGGGCTCGAAACTCAAGCTTGCCAGTGAACTCGGCATCGAGGTCATAGACGAGGACGCGTGGCTGCAGCGGATCGGCAAGGCATGATGTCAGGCGAATTCAAGGGGTTCGGCCAGAAGGCTATTCCGTTCCTGAAGGCGCTTGATTTCCACCAGAGCCGCGAGTGGTTCGTAGAGAATCGTGACCTGTTCGAACAGGAATTGCGCGATCCGCTGGGCGATCTGGTGGAGACGCTCACACGCCGTTTCGGCGAGGCCGGGCTCGGCCTCAAGGGCGACCGCAAGAAATCACTGTTCCGGATCAACCGGGACGTGCGCTTCGCCAAGGACAAGCGGCCTTACAACCGGCATCTGTCGGCGATCCTGTCGCCCGACGGCACCAAGATGGAGCAGGGCGTGTTCTATGTCCATGTCGGGCTGGAACGCTGCTTCGCCGACATTGCCTGGTGGCAGCCCGCCCCGGAACTGTTGCTCGCCATGCGCAAGGCCATCGCGGCAAGGCCGGACAGGTTCCGCGCCCTGGTGGCCGCCTTGAAGAAGAACGGTCTGGAGTTCGAGACGGAAGGCCGCATGAAGCGCACGCCGCGAGGCTTCGAGCATGTCGGCGATTCCGATCTGGCCGAGGCCATCCGCAACCGTCATTTCTACGTCCAGCATGTCATCGATCCGACGGGGATCCACACGGCGGCGCTGGTCGACGAGCTGGTCGATTTCACCATGCGCGCCAAGCCGCTGCTCGATTGGGGGAGGGCGATCGAGGGCAAGGTGGCGCAGGGCTAGGATTGGTCCTGGCAATCATTTCCGCTGATTGTTGGGCTCAACCGAATTCGTGTGACAAGGCGGGCCACGCTACCTAGATCAGGCCATTCTCCTGGGAGTTATCCATGGTGTCGGATGCAATTTCCGAGAACGGCGCAAAGAGCGATTTCTGGCAAGGCGTGCGGCTTTCCATGCCGGTCGTTGTGGCGTCGGCGCCGTTCGGGGTGCTGTTCGGGGCGCTGGCCGTCGACAATGGCTTCTCGGTGTTCGAAGCCTTCCTGATGAGTGCGATGATCTTCGGCGGCGCCAGCCAGATGGT
The DNA here is from genome assembly GCF_006441495.1 of Mesorhizobium sp. B2-6-4. Lineage (NCBI taxonomy): Bacteria > Pseudomonadati > Pseudomonadota > Alphaproteobacteria > Hyphomicrobiales > Phyllobacteriaceae > Mesorhizobium > Mesorhizobium sp. B2-6-4. Next base: position 119,876 of record NZ_VFUE01000013.1, on the reverse strand, counting down.
CGGCATCGAGCTGTTCGGCCAGCATGTCGCGCCGTGGCTGATCGTGCTGTCAATCTTCGCCGTCAATTTTCGCCACGTGCTCTATTCGGCCGGTATCGGCCGGCGCATAGCGCACTGGCCCGTGATCAGCCAAGCGCTCGGCTTCTTCATCCTCACCGATCCGCAGTTCGCCGTCGCCGAGGCGAGGGCGCAGTCCGGCGAGACGGTCGGCTTCGCCTGGTATCTCGGGCTCGGCCTGCCGGTCTATGTATTTTGGGTGATCGAAAGCGCGCTCGGCGCGGTGTTCGGCAAGCTCATCCCCGACACGCATGCGCTGGGCATCGATTTCCTGCTGCCGATCTATTTCCTTGGCCTGGTGATGGGCTTCCGCAAGCGGCCGTTGTGGCTGCCGGTGGTCGTCGCCAGTGCTTGCGCCTCGATCGTCGCCTACAAGATGGTAGGTTCACCCTGGCACGTTTCGATCGGCGCCATCGCCGGCGTGCTGCTGGCCGTCATCCTGCCGCCCCACCACTCAGGCGTGAAGGCACGGCCATGAGCACGACGTTCTGGATCATCATCGCCGGCGCGATCGCCACTTATCTTACGCGGATCGGCGGGCATCTGGTCATCTCGCGCTTCGACAATATCCATCCGCGCGTCGAGGCCGGCCTCAACGCGGTGCCGGCGGCGGTGCTGACGACATTGGTGGCGCCGGAACTGTTGAATGCCGGACCGGCGGAATGGGCGGCATTGGTTGTCACCGCCATGGTTTCGCTGCGCGGCGGGCTGATGGCGATGTTTTTGGCTGGTGCGGCGATGCTGATCCTGGCGCGGCAGTTCGTGGGGTAGAGTTCCGGGCGCGATCGTTCGAACGCTGGCGCCACCTTAGACGCACTCAAATCTTAGCGTCATGCGGTAAGGGCGCCGTTGCCTTTTCCAGCCAGGCCAGCGTCTCGCCGTCGAGCATCGGGCCGATCTCGGCCAGCACGCGGGCGTGGTAGGTGTCGAGCCAATGCAGCTCGTCGCGGGTCAACAAATCCGAGCGCACCAGCCTGACATCGATCGGCGCCAGGGTCAGCGTCTCGAAACCGTGCATGGCGATGTCGCCGCCGTCGATCTGCTCGGCCGGCGTCACCAGGATGAGGTTCTCGATGCGGATGCCGTAAGAACCTTCCTTGTAATAGCCCGGCTCGTTGGACAGCATCATGCCTTCGAGCAGCTTTTCGGTGCCCGTGCGGGCGATGCGTTGCGGGCCTTCGTGCACCGCCAGATAAGAGCCGACGCCATGGCCGGTGCCGTGGGCGAAGTCGCAGCCGTGCTTCCACAGCGCCATGCGGGCGACGGCGTCGATTTCCGAGCCGCGCGTGCCGGCGGGGAAACGCAGCGTGGAAATGCCGATCATGCCTTTCAGCACGAGCGTGAAGCGTTCGCGCATTTCCTCGGTCGGCTGGCCGATCGGCACGGTGCGGGTGATGTCGGTGGTGCCGTCCTGATATTGGGCGCCGGAATCGAGCAGGAACAGCTCGCCGGCCTGGAGCTTGCGGCTGGTGGCGCGTGAGACGCGGTAGTGCATGATGGCGCCATTCGGGCCGGCGCCCGAAATGGTGTCGAAGGAGACGTCGCGCAGCGGCATTTGCGTTTCCTCGCCGGTCTGCCGGCGCGTCTCTTCCAGCCGGGTGACGACCGCGATCTCGTCGAGCGAGCCGGGCTTCTGGCGGTCGAGCCAGCACAAAAGCTTCGCCACCGCCGCGCCATCGCGCCGATGCGCGGCGCGCGAGCCGTTGATCTCGGCCTGGTTCTTGGTGGCGCGCGGGATGCGGGCCGGGTCGGGAGCGGCAATCACCTCGCCGCCATTGTCCTCGACCAGCATGCGCAGCCTGTCGGCGGCCAAAACGGGGTCTAGCGCGATTTTCGCGCCGCTCTTGGCCAGCGCCACGACCGCTGCCTCGAATTCACCGGGCTCATGGGGCTCGGCAAGCTGGGTGAGATACGCCGCAACCTGGCGCGAGAATTTTCGGCTGTCCATGAATAGCCGGTGCCGTCCGTCGGCAGCGAGGACAGCAAAGCCGAGCGCCAGCGGCGTGTGCGGTACGTCGCCGCCACGGATGTTGAAGGCCCATGCGATCGAGGAGGGATCCGTCAGCACCGCATGGGTGGCGCCCTCCTTGCCGATCGCCGCCGCCAGCCGCGCCAGCTTGTCCTTGGCGAGCTCGCCGGCAAAACCGATGGGATGGAGTTCGATGGGAGCGACCGGTGGTTCCGGCTGATCCTTCCAGATTATGTCGATCGGGTTCGTCTCGAGCGGCACCAGCACAGCGCCGGTCTTTTCGGCCGAGGCCCGCAGCGCCTTGACCTCGCCGATCGTGTGCAGCCAGGGGTCGAAGCCGAGCCGCGCGCCCTTGCCGAGGTTATCCTTGAGCCAATTTGCAGGCGGATTGTCGACCAGGCTCTCGATCGAGAAGATACCGAGATCAACCTCGCCGCGCACCTGCAGCGTGTAGCGTCCGTCGACGAAGATGAAGGCGCGGTCGCGCAGGATGATGGCAACGCCGGCGGAGCCGCTGAAGCCGGTCAGCCATTTTAGCCGCGCCGAGCGGTCGGCGACATATTCGCCCTGATGCTCGTCGGCGCGGGGAACGACAAATCCATCCAGGCCGTTTTCCGCCAGCCATTGGCGCAGCAGCGCCACGCGCGGTCTGCCGACGGCCGGATTGCCAGCGGAATCAAAGGTCTGGAACATGGTGGCGTCTCCCTCGGATAGTGCCCGACCGTAGCGCATGGAGCTGGAAACCGGAATCGATTTCAGCAGGGCCAGACGGGGCTGCGTCACCGTTTGAGATGGATCGTCACCCAGCCTTCGCGGTGCAGCGTTCTGACATGGCGAAAGCTCTGGCCGACATAGGCGGAGATCACCGCGTCGCGCTGCCGGTCGAGGATGCCTGACAGCACCAGCGAGCCGCCGAGGCTGATGTGTCGCGCCATTTCCGGCGCAAGCCGCATCAGCGGCCGCGCCAATATGTTGGCGACGATCAGGTCGAAAGGCGCACGCCTGGCAAAGATCGGATGGTGGAATCCGGGCGCGGTCACCGTCTCCACCAGCGCCTTTACGTGGTTGAGCCGCGCATTGGCGGCGGCAACGCTTACCGCCACCGGATCGATGTCGGTCGCCAGCACGGGAATATGGAAGAGCTTGGCCACAGCGATGGCCAGCACCGCGCTGCCGGTGCCGAGGTCGAGCGCGTTGCGCGGCCGCTCGCGCCGCGTCACCTTTTCCAGCATTTCCAGGCATCCGGCGGTGGTGCCGTGGTGGCCGGTGCCGAAGGCCAGCCCCGCTTCGATCTCGATGGCAAGCTCGCCACTGTGGCGTTTGCGGCGATCATGCGCGCCATGCACGAAGAAACGGCCGGCACGCACCGGTTTCAGCCCTTCCAGCGAGCGCGCCACCCAGTCGATATCGGGCAAGGTCTCGCGCTCGACCGGCCTGGACAGGGCTAGCCCTGCCAGAATGTCCTTCACCCGCGCCTCGACCGCATCCACATCGCCGTCGGCATAGAGAGAGACTTCATGAATGTCCGCGTCCTCATCGACCTCCAGCACGGCTATCGGCAAGCCTTCGTCCTCAAAGGCGGCATCGAGGGCGGCGAAAATTCTGGTGGATTCGATCTTGCCGGCGGTGAAATGGAGCCGCGTCTGGGTCATGGATTTCGCATCAGCCCTTGGCCGCGAGGCGTTTGAGCTTTTCCACCGCGGTGTCGGCGCTTTCGCCATAGGCGATCGTGCCGGCGAAATCGCCCTTGCCGTTGAGCAGCAGCACCGAGGCGGTATGGTCCATCGTGTAGTCGCCGTCGCCGGTGTCGACTTTCTTCCAGTAGATGCCGAAGGACTTCGCCATGGCGTGGACCTTGTCCGGGTCGCCCGATATGCCGGTGATGCGGTCAGAGAAATTGCTGACATAGGCGTTCATGACCGCGGGGGTGTCGCGCTCCGGATCGACCGAGACGAAGTAGGCATGCAGGTTCTTGCCATCGTCACCAAGCGTCTTCAGCCAGCCGGACAGTTCGAACAGCGTGGTCGGGCAGACCTCTGGGCAATGGGTGAAGCCGAAGAAGACGACGCTGGGGTGGCCCCGGAAGGCGGCTTCGGTGATCGGCGCGCCTTTCTGGTCGACCAGCGTAAAGGCGGCACCGAAAGGCTCGCCGCCATAGTGGCCGCGATACCAGTCGAAGGTCAGCCAGCCTATGCCGGCCGCCATCAGGACGAGAATGCCGACCAGTATTGAGCGCATCATCCGCAGGATTCCGTCTTGTAATTTCATCGGCATGCCGGTCATGGCCAGGCAGCCCTCGGTTCGGCGAACAGTCTTAGCGGTTCGACCGGGTACACGCAAAGGTGCCGCGTTGACGCAACCGGCCGTGACCTATGCCGGCGTTTTGATCGGGGCCGCCGGCTTGCAATGCAACGTCCTTCGCCCCACCTGAGACCGGCAAACTTGAACCTCGGAGGCTATCTTGCAACGACTGATTGGGCGAAATCTGATCGGCGGCGCCCTGGCCGCGTGCCTTGTCCTTGGCGCCGGTGCCGCAGTCGCCGATGAAGTCGGCAAGGTCGGCGTCGACTGGCTCGGCAACGACATCATCGTCGAAGCGATCAAGGACCCGAAGGTGGACGGCGTCACCTGCCACGTGTCCTATTTCGACCGCGGCATCATCGACCGCCTGCACAAGGGCAACTGGTTCGAGGATCCTTCCGATTCCTCGATTTCGTGCCGCCAGACCGGTCCGATCACCATCGGCGACATCGACATGAGCGAAGGCGGCGAGGAGGTGTTCAAGCAAGGCATCAGCCTGATCTGGAAGAAGCAGGTGGTGAACCGCATCTACGACAAGGCCAACGAGACGCTGATCTACCTCTCGCATTCGCGCCAGGTGCAGAACGGCTCGGCCAAGATGTCGGTCACCACCGTGCCGCTCTACGGCCAGAACGTGGTGTGGACGAAGGGCAAGCCGAAATAGATGTTCTTTCGTGCAATTGACCTGACCGACAATTGCTCCCGGCTTGCGGGAGCTATTGCCCTGACGTAAAGCCGCCCGCATGGACCGTTCCGAAAATCTCGTGCTGAAAGATCCTGAGCCGCGTATCCATCCGACGGCGGAGCTGAAAGCATGCAAGCTCGGTCGCTACGCCTCGATCGGCGAGCGGGTGGTGCTGCGCGAAGTGAGCGTCGGCGATTTTTCCTATTTCGAGCGGCACGCCGAGGCGATCTACACGAACATCGGCAAATTCTGCTCGATTGCCGCCAACAGCCGCATCAATGCGCTGGATCATCCGATCGAGCGACTGACCCAGCACAAGGTCAGCTACCGGCCCAACGAATATTTCCGCTGGCTGGGCGTCGATGCCGTCTTCCGCGAACGGCGCCAGGCGAAGGCGGTGAGCATCGGCCATGACGTGTGGATCGGCCACGGGGCCGTGATCATGCCCGGCCTCACCATCGGCAATGGCGCCGTCGTCGGCGCCAATGCCGTCGTCACGCATGACGTGCCGCCCTATACGATCGTCGCCGGGGTGCCGGCCAAGCCGCTTCGGCCGCGTTTCGCAGCCGATATCGCGGCGCGGATCGAGGCTCTCGCCTGGTGGGACTGGCCGGTCGAAAAGCTCGCCAGCGCCGTTCCCGACATGCAGGCCATGCCCATCGAGACCTTCCTGGATCGCTGGGAAAATCACGCCGCGTGAGTTCGCGCCGGCGCGGCTGAAGAGCACGCGCATTTGCGCCAAAGGCGCGCTTCAGGGAACCATTGTGCGAGCGCTCCGGACTGAACCCCTTCCGTCATGCGGGGGTGGCGCAACGGAAGGGCTGGAGGTAAACCGCTGTGAAGCGGAAGGAACAGGCCTGTTTTGCCTGCACCGTTACTGTGACACCAAACCGATAAAGTGTGTTGTCCTTCCGATTCCCTTGATGCGTGCATTCGATTGCGGCGGTTGTATTTCTTTCCGATGGGAACCCGATATGGCCGCCGGTTGTTCCTTCCGGCGTACCGCACGGCGCGGCGCTGTTTGAGGGACCCTATGATCGAGAAGCTCTTCACCAAAATCGCCAACCGGGTAGCCCACCTTGCGGGGCTGTCGCCGACATTCGCACTCTGCTGCCTGATCGTCATCATCTGGGCAGTAAGCGGCCCACTCTTCGCCTTCTCGGACACTTGGCAACTGGTGATCAACACCGGGACGACGATCATCACCTTCCTGATGGTGTTTCTCATCCAAAACACCCAGAATCGAGACGGCGCGGCAATCCAGGCCAAACTGGACGAGTTGATCCGGGTCAGCGAAGCCAAGAACACCTTCATCGGTATCGAGCATCTGACCGAAGCCGAGGTCCAGGAGATCCGTGCCAAATGCGAGCGGGCAGCGAAGCGGCATGACGAGAAAATCGCGGCCGTAGCTGCCAAGAAAGCCGTGGCGTCAAAGAGCAAACCGAAAAAGCAGGTGGCTCGAAGCACCGGCTGAAACCGGTTAACCCCCAAGGGTTCCGTCGTTGCTCGAATGCGACCCGATCCGAACACCGGCTCTCATTTTTCGGACATGCTCATTGCTTCATGAATGCCGCGAAGGCATCCTTGTGGTCGGGGTGCCAGCGCGACAGAGCAGGGCGGTTTTCGATGATGTCGCCGATCGCCCAGGCCATGCGTTTCTCATCCAGCGGACGCGTCACCTCGTTGTCAGGGCACAGGATGTAGAAGTCGCGCTTTGTCAGGGATTCCAGCATGAAATCAATGACCTGTTCGCCGGTCCAGGCGCCGGCCGGCTTCTCGGTCGCACCCTCGGTCAGGCTGGTATAGGTGAAGCCCGGGATCAGCAGATGCGCCGACAGATGGGCACCCGGTTCGTTGCGCAGGGCATGCGCCAGTCCCTCGGTAAAGGTCTTCACGCCGGCCTTGGAGACGTTGTAGGCAAGGTTTCCAGGCGGCGTGGTGATGCCTTGCTTGGAGCCGGTGTTGACGATCAGGCCCGGCTGGCGGGCCGCCAGCATGCGGGGCACGAAGGCTTCGACGCCATGCACGACACCCCAGAAATTGATGTCCAGCAGCTGCTTCCAAGCGTCGCGGTTCTCCCACGGCTTGCCCGGGTTGTTACCGACACCAGCATTGTTCATCAGCAGCGACACATTGCCGAAGGCGCCAAAGGCTCTTTCGGCGAGACGATCCACGTCTTGTGCCTTCGAAACATCGGCGGCGACGGCCAGCACGGCATCGTCGCCGGCGATCGCGGAAACAACACGGGCCGCATCCTCAAGACGCGGGCCGGCGATATCGGCGAGCACGATCTTCATGCCCATGAGAGCCAGCCGCTTCGCGGCGGCAAGACCAATGCCGCTGGCAGCGCCGGTAATGACTGCGGCATTGCCCGAACCAAGCGCGGGCAAAGCGGTCTGGAGTTCTGCGTCGGTCAGCATGGGCGGCGGATTCCTTCTTGCGATGGCGCCGAACTTAGCGCCGGAGCGGGCTGGCGCAAGCCTCCACGCGCCTGGCTGCGCTTCAGCAGCCTGCTGGGCCGGGTTGACCGGTCCAGCCGAGACTGCGCATGGTGCCTCGCAAAAAGGAGATTTCCCGATTGACGGACTGGATCGAAATCCTGAAGCAGCAGACCACCATTGGCGATCAGATGAGCCGCGAAGTGCCGCAGATGCTGGCAAACCCCGAGATCAACGAAGCACAGGTGAAGACGCTGTTTTCCGCCTTGGAAAAACAGGCGGATTTCGTCGAGAAGCTGCGCATGGCGCTGGAAAAGTTCGGCCATGACTTTGCGGTCATCAAGGCGGCGGAACGGCTGGAAGAGCGCTACGCCGATCTTGCCGCGTCGGTGGCCGAGAAGCTGAAAGCGATGCGCGAATAGATCCCTATTTTTCGATCACGCGTGCGAAACGCCGGTCCGGCACAAGCCAGACCAGGGCAACCAGTACATAGATCGCGACGCCGATCCACTGGCTGATGAAGGTCAGCGGGATGGCGCAGAGATAGGCGACAAGCGAGATCTTGCCCTTGCGGTCGTTGCCGATCGCCCTGGCAAAGGCCGTATCGTTGCCGTGCAATCGGTGAAGCGTCACGACGAGAATGAAGTAGGCGATGGCGCACAGCGCAAGATCGGCGCCGTAGACGGCGACCGGCACCGGCGCGAAATGGTTTTCGCCCATGAAGGCCGTCGTCACCGGCATCAGCGACAGCCAGAACAGGAGATTGAGGTTCGCCCACAACACGCGGCCGTCGACCCGCTGCACGGTGTGGAACATATTGTGCAAATTGTTCCAGTAAAGGCCGACGTTGATGAAGGACAGCACGTAGCTGAAGAAGATCGGCCATAGCGGCAGCAAGGCCGAGAGATCCTCGCCATGCGGCACCTTCAGTTCAAGCACCATGATGGTGATGATGATGGCTACGACGCCGTCGGTGAATGCCTCGACCCTGCCTTTGCCCATGATTTGCGCCCTATGTCCGGTGTCGATCGTTGAAGATGGTAAATCGTTAGCTGATGTTGTCAGGCCGATAAACGCCATCCGGGGAATTTCTCAACTATATCAGGGGAAACTCTCCCGCCAGGCCGGCTCGCGGCAATGGTTTGCTGTGGCAAATTGTTGACTTTTCTTGCCACAGTCCTCCATCGAAGACAGGCTCGGCTGAACCACATACGGCCGAGCGATCGAATGGGGTGACGGATGAGATTTCGATTTCTGCTCTGCCTCGCGACCATTCTGGCCGCCATCCTCGGCACGTCGGCCGCCGCGTTCGCCTACAGCGCCCACACCACCACCAACCTCAACGTGCGCTCCGGGCCCGGGTCGGGATATGCCAAGGTGGGGACGCTGCCAGCCGGCTACAGGGTGAACGTCACCGGCTGCCAACCGGGTTGGTGCAGAATCCATGGCGGCGGCTTCAGCGGCTGGGCCAGTTCCGGCTATCTCTCGCGGGCCCATGTCGTTCGCCCGCCGGTGATCATCGTGCGCCCGCCGCATGGTCCGCCGCACTGGCAGCATCGGCCGCACCGTCCTCCGCACCATCGCCCACCGCACAAACCGCGTCCCGGGAAGTGCAAGATCGTACCAGGTTTCTCCTGCAAATAACGGATTGCAGCGGGGTCACACGACAGGATGTCGTGACGGATCGGAACCATCGGCTCCGACACGAGCCTGTTCAGCCAACGGGTTTCCCGGCCCAGACAACGTCCGTCATGCTGTCAGGAGCCCGCCGGCCGGCCGGAACGTCGGGAGTAAGGGCGCGTTAAGGTCGCGATCCCTGAAACTGATGAAGAGGTTTGGCCATGGCCATTCGTGACTTGGCGCATACGCGCAACGAAGCAGGCGGCGAGGCTCTCGCAATCCCGGTGGTCGCCACAATGATCGCCGTTCTGTTTGCCGGCAGCACGGTGCTGACGCCGCTGTACATCATCTACAAGCAGCAATTCGGCTTTTCACAGATCACGCTAACGCTGGTCTACGCGGTCTATGTCGTCGGCAATCTCGGCGCCCTGCTGATGTTGGGCGGCGCGTCGGATGTCGTTGGGCGCCGGCCTGCCGCTCTCGCGGCCATGATCGTCGCCATCGCCAGCGCGCTTGTCTTTCTGTTCGCCAACAATGTCGTTCTGCTCGATGTGGCGCGCGTCCTGAGCGGGCTTGGCATCGGTGTCGGCGCGGGGACCGGAACGGCATGGATCGCCGAGCTTCTCCCCGGCGCTGACAAGGCGCGCGCCAGCGTCATTGCCACCAGCACCAATTTCCTGGGCCTCGGTTTCGGCGCACTCGTCTCGGGATTGTTGGCGCAGTATGAACCGTGGCCCTTGCGCCTGGTCTTCATCGTCTATCTGGCGGCGCTTGTATTCGTCTCCATCCTGGTCTGGCGTACACGCGAAACGGTGGCGGAGCCTGGCGGCCCCGGGCAGATTTCCATGCGGCCGCACTTTGCCGTGCCGGATGAAATCCGCGCGCGCTTCGTCGCGCCGGCGGTGACCGGTTTCGGCGCCATGGCGCTGGTCGGCTTCTATGCCGCGGTGGCGCCAAGCATCCTGGCGCAGCAACTGCATGAGACGAACCATGCTGTCGCCGGTGCGCTGTTCTTCGAATTGGCGATCGTCACCGCGCTCAGCATCGTAGCGCTGAAGCAAATGCAGAGCGGCAAGGCCATGCTGACCGCGCTGGCGTTGATGATTCCCAGCATCCTCATGGTGGTGGCGGCGCAGATGCTGGCGTCGATGGCGCTGATGATCGCCGCCACCGCCTGCTGCGGCGTGACGGCCGCACTCGGCTATCGTGGCAGCCTGCAGGTGGTGAACGAGATCGCACCGGAGGATCGCCGCGCCGAAGTGGTATCCAGCTTCTTCATCTGCTGCTTTATCGGCAATGCCTTGCCCGTCATCGGCATCGGCATCATCTCGACCTATGCCAGCCCCATCGCGGCCAGCCTGGCGTTCGCCGCGATGATCATCGTGTTTGCGCTGGTCGCGCTGGGCTTTGGGTTGAAAAACAGGCCTTGAGAGCGGCCAGCTTCAGCCGTTCGGCGTCTCTGGGGAAAAATGCGCGCGCTGGCGCGGCACGCCGAGCCCGGTGTCGGGCGGCTCGCCAGCGGCCGGCCTGTTCTCGATCATGTGCAGGGTGCGCCAGCCGCCGAGACGGTAATAGGCCGCGGCCAGCAGCAGGGAGGTGATCGAGCCGGCGGGGAAACTCCACCACAGCGCCTCCTCGCCGATCACATCGCGCATGAAATAGGCAAAGCCGGTGCGCACGACCAGCACCGAGATCACCAGGATGACCAGCGGCGGCATCACGGCGCCCGTGGCGCGCACGGTGGCGAACAGCACGATGGTGACGCCGAACAGGATGAACGACCAGGATGCGACGTTGTTGATGTGAGCGGCGATGTCTATCGCCGCGCTGTCGCGGCTCAGGAACAGGCTGAGGATCGAGCGATCGAAGACCCATAGAAGTGCCACGAGAGCACCGGTCAGCACCAGGTTGAAGCCGACGCCTGACGCTGCGATGCGGCTGATGCGGTCCCAGCGGCCGGCGCCGACGTTCTGCGCCGCCATCGAGGACACGGCCGCGCCGATGGCGAGCGCGGGCATCTGGATGTAGGTCCATAACTGCGCGGCGATGCCGTAGGCGGCGGCCACCTGCGAACCGTAGGAATTGACGATGCCCATCACCGTCAGGGCCGCGGCCGAAATCACGATCATCTGCAAACCCATCGGAACGCCCTTGAAGACGACGACGCGCAGCAAGGCGGGGTCCGGCCGCAGCAGCGCCAGATTGGCGCCGGCCAGACGCAGCGGATGCTTACGGACATAGAGCACGATCAGGATGGCAATGACGCTCACCGTCTGGCCCACAAGCGTCGAGGTCGCCGAGCCGGCGATGCCGAGCTCTGGAAACGGCCCGATGCCGCGGATGAGCAGTGGGTTCAAGATGATGTCGAGCACGACGGCGAGCGCCATAAAAAAGAACGGCGTGCGCGAATCGCCGGCGCCGCGCAGCACCGTCATGACAAAGGACAGAAGGTTCATCATCGGCACGGCGACGAAGATGATGCGCAAATAGGAGCGCGCCAGCGGCAAGGCGTCGGGCGGTGTGCCGAGCGCGCCCAGAATGGCGTCCACCCAAATCCAGCCGCAGACGGCGAACAGCACCGAGACGAAGAAGAAGAAGGTGGCGCTGGTGCCGACGATGCGGCGCGCCTCGGGCAGGTCGCGGGCGCCGACCGATTGCGCCACCAGTATGGTGGCCGCCATGCCAATGCCGAACACGGTGCCGAGGATGAGGAACAGCACCAGATTGGCATTGGAGGTGGCGGTGAGCGCGGATTCGCCGAGGAAGCGGCCGACCCAGACGGCGTTTACAGAGCCGTTGAGCGATTGCAGCACGTTGGAGCCGAGCACCGGCAGGGCGAACAGCAGGAGCGTGCGCGGAATGGGGCCGCTGGTCAGGTCACCGGTGCGCCGGCGCGCGGGCATCTTTTCATCCATGGCGGGCAATCCGGCAAAGCTGGTTCTTTTGAGTCCGGCACGCAGGATACCGCAGGCCCGACCGGGATGCACCCTTGCGAAAGGAGCGACGGCGGGCAAGGCACGCCGTCGTGCATCCGATCAAGCTTGTCGGGCAGGAGGCGCCAGGCGGCGCCTCCTGCAAGATGCTTACTTCCTGGCGAGGCCGGGAAGCGTGACCTGAAAGACAAGGAACATGGTGTCGACATCGGCGCCGTCCTCGGCCTTGTAGGGCGCGCCGACCTGGAAACCGTCCTGGGCGAGGAAATCGTTGTCGTTGGCGACGAACAGGAAATAGTCGTCGGGCAGCTTCGGATCGAGCACGCTTGCCAGCGACATCGCTTCCCACTTCTCCGAGAGGTTGTCCTTGTCATTGGGCGCGCCATTGTGCAGGCCGAAGCGGGCAAGCTCGGCCTTGTCGTTGATGTCGATGAACGGCGTCAGCCTTGCCGGCGTCACCGACGGATCGAGCACGCCCTTGGGCGCCACCGGCTTGTCGGCGGCATCGAAGGGACCGCCGGCGATGTCGGTCGCGCCGGAAAGGTCGACAATGTCGATCTTGCGATACAGCGACTCCTCGCCCTTCAGGCCCTGGCCGTTGCCGCTGTCGCGCGCCAGCATCAGGAAAGCGGTATCCGACAGCGCCACGATCTCGCTTTGCGCAGCCACCTTGGTCTTGCCCTTGGCGTCCTTGAACACCGGCAGCGGCACGACATATTCATGTGCCAGCTTGAGATGGGCAAGATCGGAGGCGTCATAGATCAGCGCCCTGGTGTTCTGGCGCGTCGAGGCCGAATCGCCGCCGTCCTGCCGGGTCGCCGACTGCAAGACCGCGATTACGAACTTGCCGTCCGGCGTCATTGCCATGCCTTCGAGGCCCTGATTGTTCTGGCGGCCGGTTTCGGGATCCTTTGGGTCGGGTTCGGCAGCACCTGGGCCCGGATTGTCGGAAGCAAAATTGGCCGTGCCGTGGCGCATCGGCACGAGCGCGGCCGGAGGCTGGGTCGCCGACATCAGACGGCCGTCGGCGGAGAAGCGGTAGATGTCGGGACCGTATTCGTCGGAGACGAGCATGGTGCCGTCGGGCAGCCGCACGATCGCCTCGTTGTCGAGCGCGAGCTTGCCATTGTCGGCCTGCGGCAGGACAGGCATGTCGCCGGCGGCGGGACGCACGCCGTTCAGCGGGTCGAGACCGCTGGCGTCGGCGCCCTTGTCGTCGGTCAGGAGCATGGTGTCGGCGAGCGTCGCCTTGACGCCGGTCTGCTCCTGGCCGGCCGCGGGCGCGGCACCTGGCGCCACCGGGGCGAACTCGATGTTGATCGTGTTGAGGCGCGGCCGGTAGTCGGTGGTACCGACGACGTTATAACCGCGGTCGGGCAGCAGCCACAGCGAGCCTCTGTAGGTGCCGGCATCATGCGTCCAGCCCGCGGTGTCGATCGACATGCCGGAGCCGGAGCCGAAGGTCTCGCCGAACCTGTCGCGCTGGCCGGCCGGGATGCGGCCAACCCCCACCAGCCCCTTGTTGACGAAACTGGCGCCGCCGACGCTGGCCGAGCTGTCGGCGAAGGCGGGCAGCGAAACGGCCGAGGCCGCCAGCGCGGCGACCAGCAGCCGCAACGAGAATGAGCGTAGATGCGTCATGGATATCCCCTTGATGACAAAGCGCCGGGACGGCGGAATTCTGAGGTTGCCTGGCGGCGGCGAGGCTGCCGCCCTGGAGGGCCGCTTGTGCCCTCGGCAAGCGGTCTAAGGCGCGAACATGATGCTTGCATGACAGTTGGTGACGCATTCGCGTCGGCCCGCCGCGACGCTGCTGGGGAAGTGCGGCCGCGCCGGAAAATCGATCGTTCCAACACAGGTTCGACAGCGTCCAGGAGCTGTTCGCAGTACTAGACACTTATGTACAGTACGTATATGGTGCCGGTTTCGGACAGTCCGGGGAGGGAAGCCTTGAAGTCTCACTACCGCGCAGTCGTCATCGGGGGAGGAGTGGTGGGCGCTTCGGTGCTCTATCACCTGGCGCGGTTCGGCTGGTCGGATGTGGCGCTGATCGAGCGCGCCGAACTGACGGCGGGGTCGACTTGGCATGCGGCGGCGGGGTTCCACGCGCTCAATGCCGACCCCAATGTCGCCGCGCTGCAGGATTACACCATCAACCTTTACCGCGAGATCGAGGCCGAATCCGGCCAGGACGTCGGCCTGCACATGACCGGCGGCGTCAACATCGCCAGCGATCCGGCGCGCTGGGAGTGGCTGAAATCGGCCTGGGCGGTATTCCAGTCGGTCGGCATCGAGACCGCCCGGCTGGTGACGCCTGACGAGATCAAGGCGATCTGCCCGATCGTCGACGTCACCGGCGTGCTTGGCGGCCTCTACGATTCCAACGAGGGCCATCTCGACCCTTACGGCACGACGCATGCGTATGTCGGTGCCGCCAAGAAGCGCGGCGCCGACGTGATCCTGCGCAACCGCGTGGTCGAGCTGAAGGCGCGCGCCGACGGCCATTGGGACGTGGTCACAGAGCAACGCACCATCACCGCCGAGCATGTCGTGAATGCCGGCGGGTTGTGGGCCAAGCAACTCGGCCGCATGGCTGGGGTTGAACTGCCGGTGACGCCGATGGAGCACCATTATTTCGTCACCGAGGACATTCCGGAAGTCGCTGCCCTCGACAAGGAGATCGGCCTGGCCGTCGATCTCGACGGCTTTTCCTATCTGCGGCAGGAGCGCAAGGGCGTGCTGCTCGGCGTCTACGAGCAGAACCCGAAGCACTGGAACATGGACGGCGCGCCGTGGGATTACGGCATCGAGCTCATCCCCGAAGACATCGACCGCATCGGCCCGGAACTTGCCAAGGCGCATGAGCGCTTCCCTTGCCTGGCGACGGCAGGCATCCGCAAATGGGTCAACGGCGCCTTCACCTTCACCCCGGACGGCAATCCGATCGTCGGGCCGGTCCGCGGCCTGAAGAATTACTGGGTCGCCTGCGGCGTCATGGCCGGCTTCAGCCAGGGCGGCGGCGTCGGCAAGTCGCTGGCCGAGTGGATGATTTACGGCGAGCCGCAGGCCGACATTTTCGGCATGGACATCGCCCGCTACGGCGCCTTCGCCGCAAACCGGGAATATCTCAGGCAGACGACGCGACAGTTTTATTCTCGTCGTTTCGTCATGACCTTTCCCAACGAACGGCTGCCTGCGGGCCGGCCGCTGAAACGCCCCGGCGCCTATGACGGCATGAGTGCGGCGGGCTGCGAATGGACGGCCTCCTGGGGGCTGGAAATCCCCGCCTATTTCGCGCCGATGGGATTCCGCGAGGAGACGACGCTCAGGCGTTCCAACGCCTTCGACATCGTCGGTGACGAGGCGCTGCAAGTCCGGCGCGCCGCCGGCCTCATCGATATCTCGGCCTATGCGCGCTACGCGATCACGGGACCGGGCGCGGAGGCCTGGCTCGACAGGCTGCTGGCCTGCAGGCTGCCGAAGGCGGGACAGGCGAGGCTGGCGCCGATGCTCGGGCCGGACGGGCGGCTGAAGGGCGATCTCACCGTCTTCAACTGGGGCAATGGCGACTACTGGCTGATGGGCTCCTACTATCTGCGCGAATTCCACATGCGCTGGTTCGAAGCGCATATGGCTGAAGGCGTTTGCGTCACCGATATTTCAGATGCGATGTCGGGCTTTCTGGTCACCGGCCCCAATGCCAGAAAGATCGTCGAGCGCACGACGCACCAGGACATCTCCCCCAAAGCATTGCCATTCATGGCATGCGGCGAATTCGACATTGGCATGGTGCGGGCAAGGATGGCTCGCCTCTCCATCGCCGGCGAACTCGGCTTCGAGATCAACTGCCCGGCCACCATGCATGCCACATTGCGCGAAACGCTGCTTGCCGCCGGCGAGGATCTCGGCCTCGCCGAGATTGGCTATTACGCACTCAACGCGCTTCGGCTGGAAAAGAGCTTCGGCATCTGGTCGCGTGAATTCACGCAAGGCTACACGCCCGGCCAGACAGGGCTCGACCGCTTCATTGCTTTCGACAAGGGCGATTTCATTGGCCGCGAGGCGGCGCTGAAGGAACGCAAGGCCGGTGTTGCACGACGGATCGTGACGCTGGAAGTCGATGCCATCGACGCGGACGCCAGCGGCTTCGAGCCGGTCTGGCACGGCGCTCGGCGCGTCGGCTTCGTCACCTCCGGCGGCTTTGGCTACACGATCGGCAAGCGCGTCGCGCTAGCGTTGGTGGATGGCGATTTTGCCGAGGAAGGAACGGCGCTTTGCGTGCACATTGTCGGCACTGAGCGGCCGGCGCGTGTCATTCCGGCTTCGCCCTACGATCCCTTGGGCAAGGCGATGCGGCAATGAGGAGGTTTCCGGATGATCGATGACGCGGCACGCGAAGGCAGGCGCGAGCGCCGGCGAGGACGCATCGGCGACGCCGGCAGCGAGAGCAGCCGCCGGCCCAATTACCGCTCTCTGAAGAACCCATTCCTGCCGCAGCCAATCTTTTCGGACGACCACGTCGCCTCGATCCACGACACGGCGCTGCGCGTGCTGGAAGAGCTGGGCATCAAGGTTCTGCTGCCGCAGGCGCGCGACCTGCTCGCTCGCGCCGGCGCCCTGATCGACCCCGAAACCGACATGGTGCGGATCGGCCGCGACATGGTGGCGGCTGCACTGGCCTCGGCGCCAAAATCGATCCAGACCCATGCCGGTGACCGCTCCCGCGATCTGACGCTGGAACTCGGGTCGATGACCTTCCTGGCAGGGTGCGGCGCGCCGAACGTCACTGACCTCGAACGCGGCCGCCGACCAGGCACACTGGCGGCCTTCGAGGAGTTCATCAAGCTGGTGCAGCATTTCGACGTGCTGCACATGCTGGGACCTTGCGTCGAGCCGCAGGACATCGACAACCGTTTTCGCCACTACGCCGTCAACCGGGCGCAACTGACCCTGTCGGACAAGCTTCCTTTCATCTTCGCGCGCGGCACCCCGCAGGTCGACGATAGTTTCGACATGATCAGGTTGGCGCGCGGGCTGTCCGAGGACGAGTTCCGCTCGGGCGCCCATTGCTACACCGTCATCAACACCAATTCGCCGCGCCAGCTCGACATCCCGATGGCGCAAGGCATCATCGACTTCGCCAGGGCGGGCCAGGTCCTGATCATCACGCCCTTCTGCCTGGCGGGTGCGATGGCCCCGATCACGGTGGCCGGCGCGCTGACGCTGCAGCATGCCGAGGCGCTGGCCGGGTTGACGCTGGCGCAGATCGTGCGGCCGGGCGCTCCTGTCGTCTACGGCTCCTTCTCCTCCAATGTCGACATGAAATCGGGCGCGCCGGCCTTCGGCACGCCGGAGCATATCAAGGCGACGCTCGGAGCCGGCCAACTGGCGCGCTTCACCGGCCTGCCGTGGCGTTCGGGCGGCGGCAGCGCGGCCAACATCTCCGATGCGCAGGCGGCGCATGAGACGCAGTTTGCGCTGTGGGGCTCGGTGCTGGCAGGCGCCACCGTGTGCATCCATGCCGCCGGCTGGCTGGAGGGGGGGCTGAGCGTTTCCTTCGAAAAGCTGGTCACCGACATCGAGGCGTTGCAGACGGTGGCTGAACTGTGCGCCGCCACGCCCGGCGACGACGATGCCATCGGCTTCGAGGCGATCGCCGAAGTGCAGCCCGGCGGCCATTTCTTCTCGGCAGGTCACACCATGGCGCGCTACCGCACCGCCTTCTACGAGCCGCTGGTGGCCGACTGGTCGAATTTCGGCAACTGGACGCAGGCCGGTTCCAAGACCGCAACCGAACGCGCCACCGGTATCTGGAAGCGCATCCTCGCCGATTTCGAGCCGCCGGCGACGGCTATTGCCACATCAGCTGTGCTCGATGATTTCATCGCGCGCCGCACCGAACAGGGCGGGGCGGCGCCGGTATCGTGAGATAGCTTATTCCTCTCATCGTCCTGAATTGTGGGTGCGATCCGGAACCCGCTGCACCTCTCATGCATTCATGGGACGGCCGGTGCCTGCTCGCATTGCGAGCCATTGAGGGAGGACGACCACATGGGTTTCGACCAGTATCACGAACCGCCCGAAGAATTGTCGCAGGAGGTGCGAACCTTCGCCCGCATGATCACCTCGCTGATCGAGGAAGCGGAAGCGATCTCCTGGTACGAACAGCGCATGTCGGTGGAGAAGGACCCGCAGGCCCGCGCCATCATGAAGAACGCGCAAGGCGAGGAGTTCAAGCATTTCGGCATGGATCTCGAATTCCTGCTGCGTCAGAAGCAGGACTGGCGCGCGGAACTGAAGGAAATCCTGTTTACGACGGGAGATATCGTCAAGGCTGGCGAGGCGGGAGAGAAGAAGGTGGACTGAGCGGTCCGGCCCGGGTGACTACCGAAAGTTCCGTTCACTTCGGACGTCCACGCTATTGGAATTCATTCCAATCAATTTTAGCTGTGAAATCGCAAACATAATTAGGGTCAAAATCTACTTCGATTTTCACAAGAAAACCTCAGGATTTTTGACCAGCTCCTTACGCGAGTGAGTGTCCATTTTTCTCACACAGCCGCGACAAACCCGTCGAGCACGCGTTTCTGGCCGGCCTTGTCGAAGTCGATGGTCAGCTTGTTGCCTTCGATGGCCGCGATGTTGCCGTTGCCGAATTTCTGGTGGAAGACGCGGTCGCCGACGTTGAAGGGGGACGGCGTGTCGGCGACGGATTTGGCGACCAACTCGCCATCGATGGTGCGGCCCTTGATGCTCGTGCGGCCGGCGCCGTAGCCGCTGTCGGTCTCGCCATAGCCGATGCGCTCGATCTGGTGGCCGGAGCGCGAGCCCCAGTTGCGATCGGTCGCCTCGGTGCGGTTCTGCTGCGCCCGCTGCCAGCCCGGCGTGGCGTAGCTGTTGGCGAAGGCGCCGGATTTTTCGGCGCCGACATTGTCGAAGCGCGAGGCGCCATAGGGGTTCTGGCGGCCGCCCCGGCCGGAAGCGAACGAGCCGCCGCCATAGGAATTGCCGTAGCCGCCATAGGAGTTGCCGCTTTCGGCGACTTCGACATGGGTTTCAGGCAGTTCATCGAGGAAGCGGGAGGGAATCGTCGATTGCCACAGGCCGTGGATGCGGCGGTTGGAGACGAACCAGATGTGCAGGTTCTTCTTGGCACGGGTGACGCCGACATAGGCCAGCCGGCGCTCTTCCTCCAGGCCGGAACGGCCGCCTTCGTCCAGCGCGCGCTGGTGCGGGAACAGGCCTTCCTCCCAGCCCGGGAGAAAAACGGTCTCGAACTCGAGGCCTTTGGCCGAATGCAGCGTCATGATGTTGACGGCGTCGAGTTCGGCGTTCTGCTCGGCATCCATGACCAGAGCGACATGTTCGAGGAAGGAGCGCAGCGATTCATACTCCTCCATGGAGCGGATCAGCTCCTTGAGGTTTTCCAGCCGGCCGGGCGCCTCGACCGAACGGTCGTTCTTCCACATGTCGGTGTAGCCGCTCTCTTCCAGGATGGTCTCGGCGAGCTCAGTATGCGGCGTGGTTTCCAGCGCCTTCTGCCAGCGTTCGAAATTGGCGGCGACCTCGCGCAATGCGGCGCGCGGCTTGGGCTTCAATTCATCGCTCTCGGCGAGCTTGGCAGCGGCTTCCAGCATCGGTACACGCAGCGCGCGGGCCGTGTCGTGGATCTGACGGATGGTGGTTTCGCCGAGGCCGCGCTTGGGCACATTGACGATGCGCTCGAAGGCGAGATCGTCGGCGCCTTGCGCGACGACGCGGAAGAAGGCAAGCGCGTCGCGGATCTCCATGCGCTCATAGAAGCGCGGGCCGCCAATGACGCGGTAGTTGAGACCGAGCGTGACGAAGCGGTCCTCGAACTCGCGCATCTGGAAGGACGCCCGCACCAGGATCGCCATGTCGTTGAGATTGTGCTTCTGGCGCTGATAAGCCTCGATGGTCTCGCCGACAGCGCGCGCTTCCTCCTCGGAATCCCAGGCTGCGTGGACGTTGACCTTGCCATCCTCGGGATCGTCGCGATCGGTGAACAGCGTCTTGCCGAAGCGGCCTTCATTGTGGGCGATGAGGTGCGAAGCGGCGCCGAGGATATGCGCGGTGGAACGATAATTGCGCTCCAGCCGGATGATGGTGGCGCCGGGAAAATCCTTGTCGAAGCGCAGGATGTTGTCGACCTCCGCGCCGCGCCAGCCATAGATCGACTGGTCGTCGTCGCCGACGCAGCAGATGTTTACTTTGTTTTCGCTCACGGGTTGTTCCGCGCCTGCCGGCGCGGGCCCGACCCCTCTTTTCTGCGCGCCTTCGGCGTCGCGGGAGGGGCCTCGCGAAGGCTCGGACGCCCGGTCGGGCTTGCGGCCTTCGGCCGAATGCAAATCCGTAGACGTCGCGCTACGCCCGCTATTTGGCCGCTGTGCCAGGAGCCGCAGCCACATGTATTGCGCGGTGTTGGTGTCCTGGTACTCGTCGACCAGGATGTATCTGAACCGCTTGTGATACTCCTTCAGCACGTCCGGATTGGCGCGGAAGATGCGGATAGGGTGGCAGAGCAGATCGCCGAAATCGCAGGCGTTCAGCGTCTGCAGGCGCTCCTGATAGGCCTTGTAGAGCTCGCGGCCCTTGCCGTTGGCGAAACTGCGCGCATCGCCCTCGGCGATATCGGCCGGGCCTTGCCCCTTGTTCTTCCAGCCGTCGATCATCTGCGCGAACTGCTTGGCCGGCCAGCGCTTGTCGTCAAGGCCCTCGGCCTGGATCAATTGCTTGATCAGCCGCACGACGTCGTCGGTGTCGAGGATGGTGAAGTCGGATTTCAGCCCGGCAAGCTCGGCGTGCCTGCGCAAGAGCTTGACGCCGATCGAGTGGAAGGTGCCGAGCCAGGGCATGCCCTCGACATTGCCTTCGCCGATCAGGATGCCTATGCGCTGCTTCATCTCGCGCGCGGCCTTGTTGGTGAAGGTCACGGCCAGGATCTGCGAGGGAAAGGCTTTTCCGGTCGCCAGGATGTGGGCGATGCGGGTGGTCAAGACGCGCGTCTTGCCGGTGCCGGCGCCGGCCAGCACCAGAACGGGACCTTCGGTGGTTTCCACCGCCAGCCGCTGCTCGGGGTTCAACCCTTTGAGATAGTCGGGCGCGTTGTTGTGGCCGCTGCGGGCAGCCATGGCGCGCGCGGCGATGCCCGACGGGGCGGTGGGCCGCGCATCGGGTTCATCGAAAAAGGGCATGTCTTCGGAAAAGCCGGACATCGCCCCCGAATGTAGTGATTCGGTGGAGAAAGACCAGAACTGTCTACGTTTTGTTCCACTCCTGATTGTTTCCGGCCTGCTTGACAGGCAGGGCGGGTGAGGGAAAGCTGCGTAAAGGGCAGGGAGGGGATCCTGTTGCCCACGGCCGCCTCGAGGCGCGCAACAGTCGAAGGAGTATCATCTTGGCTGTCACCATCACCTCCCTCATCCTCTTCCTCATCGGCCTCGCGCTTGGCGCCGGCGGCATCTGGTTGGCTTCACTGGGAGGCAGCTGGTACTACATCATATCAGGCATCGCCTTCCTCATCGCAGCATGGCTGCTCTACCGGCGCAGATCCACCGCGCTCTGGCTCTACGCCGCGATCGTGCTGGGCACGCTTGCCTGGGCGGTCTGGGAAATCGGCTTCGACTGGTGGGAACTCGGGCCGCGCGGCGGCATCATCGTGCTCGTCGCGTTGTGGCTGCTGACGCCGTGGGCGAGGCGGGGCCTTGTTGGTCCCGATATCCGCGCGCCGCTCATTCTCGCCGTTTTGGCGTCGCTGGCGGTCGCCGGCTATTCAATGACGACCGATCCCAAGGATATTGCCGGCAATCTCGACACCGACAAGGTGACCCCGGCGGCCGATCTCGGCGGCGACATACCTGCCGGCGAATGGCACTTCTACGGCCGTACGCCCTATGGCCAGCGCTATTCGCCACTCGACCAGATCACGCCGGAGAACGTCGCCAACCTGCAGCCGGCCTGGACTTATCGCACCGGCGACGTGAAAGGTCCCGACGATGTCGGCGAGACCACCTATCAGGTGACGCCGCTGAAGATCGCCGATACGCTCTACATCTGCACGCCGCACAATTTCGCCATCGCCATCGACGCCGCCACGGGCAAGGAGAAGTGGCGCTACGATCCCCAGGTCAAGCTCGACAAGGACCGCCAGCACCAGACCTGCCGCGGCGTCTCCTACTACGCCGACGCCAAGATCGGTGCCGGGCAGCCTTGCGCCGCGCGTGTCTACCTGCCGACTTCGGACGCGCGGCTGATCGCGCTCGACGCCGCCAACGGTCAGGTCTGTCCGTCCTTTGCCGAAGGCGGCACGCTGAACCTTCTGACCGGCATGCCTTATCCCAAGTCCGGCTATTACTATTCGACCTCGGCGCCGCTGATATCGGGCGGCAAGATCATCGTCGGCGGCGCGGTCAACGACAATTATTCCACGCAGGAGCCGTCCGGCGTCATCCGCGCCTTCGATGCCTCCACGGGCGCGCTGATCTGGAACTGGGATTCCGGCAATCCCGACCAGACCACGCCGCTGGCGGCAGGCCAGACCTACACCGCCAATTCGCCCAACATGTGGTCGACGCCGAGTGCCGACGAAAAGCTCGGCCTGCTCTACATACCGCTCGGCAACCAGACGCCGGACCAGCTCGGCGCCGGCCGCAGCGCCAACGTCGAGAAATTCTCCTCCTCGATCACCGCGCTCGACCTCAATACGGGGCAATTGAAATGGGTGCGCCAGACCGTGCACCATGACCTGTGGGACATGGACGTGCCGGCGCAGCCGAGCCTTGTCGACATCACCAAGGCCGACGGCACGGTCGTGCCGGCGCTGGTGGGGCCGACCAAGCAGGGCGACCTCTACGTGCTCGACCGGCGCACCGGCGAGCCGGTCATCCCGGTCAAGGAAGTGCCGGCGCCCGGCGGCGCCATCGAAGGCGACCACACATCGCCCACGCAGCCGGTGTCGGACCTTTCCTTCAATCCGCCGCCGCTGACCGATGCCGACATGTGGGGCATCACCATGTTCGACCAGCTGGCGTGCCGGATCGCGTTGCACAGGCTGCGCTATGAGGGCCGCTACACGCCGCCATCGCTGCAGGGCACGCTGGTCTATCCCGGCAATTTCGGCGTCTTCAACTGGGGCGGCGTGGCGGTCGATCCGGTCCGGCAGGTGCTGTTCGGCATGCCGACCTATCTCGCCTTCACCTCCAGGCTTGTGCCCCGCGCGGACGTGCCGCCACCAGGCGACGCCAAGGGCAGCGAGCAGGGGCTGAACCGAAATGACGGCGCTCCTTATGCGGTGGTGATGGGACCGTTCCTGTCGCCGCTCGGCATTCCGTGCCAGGCGCCGCCATGGGGCTATGTCGCCGGAGCCGACCTCAGGACCGGACAGATCGTCTACAAACACAGGAACGGCACCGTCTACGACATGACGCCGCTGCCTTTGCCGCTGAAGGTCGGCGTGCCCGGCATTGGCGGGCCGATGATCACCGCCGGCGGGGTGGCTTTCCTCGGCGCCGCGGTCGACGACTACCTGCGCGCCTACGACCTGACCTCAGGCAGGCAGCTCTGGCAGGCGCGCCTGCCAGCCGGCGGGCAATCGACGCCGATGACCTATACGGTGGCTGACGGGCGCCAGTTCGTGGTCATCGTCGCCGGCGGCCATGGCTCGGTCGGCACCAAGCCCGGCGATTACATGATGGCGTATGCGCTGCCGAAGTAGGAACGGGTGCGGTCTCGCAGGATCGCGCCCTAACTGATTCCGAGATGGCTCTTCAGGCTGGGTACCGAGCCGAGCACTTCATTGGTGAGATCAGGCCCGGCGGCGGCTTCGGCCTGTTGGATCAGCGTGGCGCCGGCCTGCCTGATCTGCGCCATGTCGAGGCCGGAAGCCTTGAGCGCGGCGACGCCGTTGATCAGTGCGCCGGCCTTTTCGCCGAGAACACCGCCCAGCGCGCCTTGCAGCGACGACAGCAGGCCACCACCGCCGGCCGCGCCGGCGGCCATGACGTCGTATTGGCGGGCGAGATCGTCGGCGCCGGGAATCTTGGCGAAGAAACCCGAAACGTTGGTGCCTTCCGCCTCGTGCTCCAGCACCGAGAAGATGGTGCCGACGACTTTCTCGGTCGTTGCCTGGTCGAGGCCTGCCTTTCGCGAGACGGTGTTGACGATATCCTGGACGTTCATGGTCTCACCTCAAATTTGGGATTTCGGGTCCGGGCGGCGGTCCCGGCCGATGCGAAGCTCGATCATCGACCGCCTGCCTGCGTTCACAAGCCGGAAGCGTAATGCCTGAGCGGCAGCCAGGGCAAGGACGAACGCGCTGGTGAGGATAGGCATGATCATCGGCGGGTGTCCTTCTGGTCGGGACGGGATGGGACGGGCATCGGTAGCACGCAGCTTCCCTTACCATTGTGGCAGTGCCGCCAGGATTTATCGGCGATGACCAAAAAGTGATGGGGCGGGCGCCGGCGTTGCCGGCTTCACTGGCTGCGGCCGATGCTTGCCGCTGCGCTCATCCAGGCTGGACCGGGCCAGCCGCGCCCCTATCTAGCTCCGGTGTTGAAGCCTGAAGCCGAGGAATGCGCCATGACCAAAGCAGCCGCCAGACCAGCAAAGCTTGGGATCACCCAGGCGATGATCGACGCCTATGACGAATACACGCATCTGACACTCGATCGCCGCCGCTTCATGGAGCAACTGACCCGGCTTGCGGGATCCGGGGCGGCGGCCGCGGCGATCGCGCCGATGCTGGCTGCCAACTCCGCCCAGGCGGCCATCGTCGCCGAGAACGATCCCCGCGTGAAAGGCCAGGAAATCGCCTATCCTGGCGCCGGCGGCGAGATGAAGGGCTATCTTGTCAAGCCGGCGGACCAGGCGGGCAAGCTCGGCACCGTCATCGTCATCCACGAAAACAGGGGGCTCAACCCGCATATACGCGACGTCGCCCGGCGCGTGGCGCTGGAGGGGTTCGTGGCGCTCGCGCCGGATTTCCTGTCGCCGCTCGGCGGCACGCCCGCCGACGAGGACAAGGCGCGCGACATGTTCACCAAGCTGGATCCGGCGCAGACCGTCGCCAATGGCGTCGCGACGGTGGCTTTCCTCAAGGCCGACAAGGACGGCAACGGCAAGGTCGGTGTCGTCGGTTTCTGCTGGGGCGGCGGCACGGCCAACATGCTCGCCGTGAACGCGCCTGATCTGGCGGCAAGTGTCGCCTATTACGGCATGCAGCCGAAGGCCGCGGACGTTTCCAAGATAAAGGCGGCGCTGCTGCTGCACTATGCCGGATTGGACGAACGGACCAATGCCGGCATCGACGCCTTCAAGAAGGAACTCGATGCCGCGCATGTCGAATACACGGTCTATGTCTATGAAGGCGCCAATCACGCCTTCAACAATGACACTTCGGCAGCGCGCTATGACAAGAAGGCGGCTGATCTCGCCTGGGGCCGGACCGTCGCCTTCCTGAAGGAGAAACTGGCTTAGCGGAGGATCTACTGCGTGCTCGCAGGCCTATGCAAGGCGACGCCGGCCACCACCAGCGCAATACCGATGCAGTCGCTGATGCCGGGGATCTGGCGCAGCACGAGAATGCCGATCAGCGTCGCGGTGACTGGCAGCAGCGACAGCATCAGCGCGAAGCTCGACCGCGGCAGCCGCGCCATGGCGAGCTGGTCGCAGATATAGGGGATGACCGAGGAGCAGATGCCGACGCCGATGGCCGCCAGCAGCAGCGGCGCGGAGAAAAAGGCGGGCAACGCGTCGGTGAGGCCGATCGGCAGCACGACCAGGAAGGCCACGGCCATCGCGGCGCCGAGCCCGGCAATGCCGCCGCCGGCGCCTGAAGCGGCGACGCGGTGGCCAAGCACGATATAGCCCACAAACAGCGCGCCGTTGAGGAAGGCCCAGAACAGGCCGATAGGATCGCTGGACCATTTGACGTCGATCAGCAGCAAGGTGCCGGCCACGGCGACGGCAAGGGCAGCGAGATTGCGCGCGCTTCGGAGACCGACCAGCGCGACGCCGATGGTGCCGACGAATTCGATCGCGGCCACCAGCGAAATCGGCAGGCGGTCGAGCGCCAGATAGAAGGAGCAGTTCATCACTGCCAGACAGGCGCCGAAGGCGAGCAGCAGCAGCCGTGTCGACCGATTGGCCTGGGCGAAGGTTCGCCACGGACGCGTCAGCGGCGCGAAGATCAACGCGGCGGTGGCGATGCGCAGCCAGGCCATGCCAAGCACGCCGATCTGCGCAAACAAAAGCACGGCGAAGGCAGGGCCGAGATAGTGGAACACGGCGCTGACGCAGAACCAGACATGCGGCGGCAGCGATGTCGCCAGGCTGGTAAAGGCTGCACCGGCGGTGCGCGTGGTTTGGACTTGCGTCTGATCGTTCATCGGATCAGTATCGCAGGTATTTTTCCCATCTAATATGGGTGATGATTGTTCAATGACCTCGATCGCTTTCCAGATGCAAGGAATTTTTGATGAAACACCTTCGAAACCAAAATATCGATCTCGATGCGGTCGATCTGAAGATCCTGCGCCTGCTGGAAAAAGATGCGCGCGCCAGCACGGCCGAACTGGCGCGCGCCGTCGGCCTGTCGGCGCCGAGCGTATCCGAGCGCATCAAGCAGCTTCAGGAGAGCGGCGTCATCGAAGCCTATTGCGTGCGGATCAATCCGGCGGCGCTTGGCCTGAACCTGTCGGCATGGCTGCGCATCAGGCCGGTGCCGGGGCAGCTCGCCGTCGTGGCCGAGATCATCCGCGACCTGCCCGAGATCGCGCAATGCGACCGGGTAACCGGCGAGGACTGTTTCATCGCGCTGGCGCATGTCGGCTCAATGGCCGAACTCGAACGGGTGATCGACCGCATCATTCCCTACGCGATGACCAACACGGCGATCATCCAGTCATCGCCGGTGGCGGCGCGCTCGCCGCTGGCGGCGATCAGGCGGCAGGGTTGAGGTCAAACCCCTGGAATGTCGTCAATGGAAGTGGCCGCTCTACCCGCAGCGTCAGGCGTGGCCGCGCTTCATGCGGGCCTGCTTAAGGATGACGCGCCAGCGGATCATGTCGAAGGGGATCGGCTCATTGTTGTTGGCGATGTGGAAGATCTCGTTGTTGACGTTCTTCAGCGAGCGCCAGAAATCATAGTCGGTAATGCGCGGATCGGCGGCGAGCCTGTCCACCTCGACTTTGATATCGGTTTTCATGCACGTCCCCCGAATCGGCTATGCCCCGCCGCCCGTGTCGCTACTTCGATGCGGATCGTTTTCGAACGGCCCGCTGAGTCGCGCAACGGTCCAATCGGCTTGTTCCCGTTAAAACCTCGGTAAGGTTAACGCGGGCCCCGGGCGGGTTCAAGCCGTCTTGCGTTTGATGCCGATCGAGCGGCCTGCGCGTTCGGGCATCGGCAAGGCTGCGTGAGCGGCGCGCATCGCTTCGATCTTGGCCAGCACGTCGGCGGGGATGGGGGCTACCTTGGGCCCGGACATGTCGACATGCAGTGCAAGCTGCTCGGACGTGGCGGCGAGCCAGCCGTCGGCATGGCGGATTTCCTGGTAGAACCGCAGCCGCTTCTCGTCATGGTCGATGAGTTGGAAGGAAACTGTGACCTTGTGGTCGAGATGCAGTTCCTGCACGTAGCAGACATGGACTTCGGCGGTGTAGATGGTGAGGCGGCGGTTCTTGACATAGTCCAGCCCCATGCCCATCGCCTCAAAGGCTTCATCCGAACAGCGGTCGAACAGGACGTTGTAGTAGGCCATGTTGAGATGGCCGTTATAATCGATCCAGTCCTTCTCGATAGCCATTGGCTGAGAAACAAAAGGGGCGGGGATCGGCATGGCAATTTCCTTGTTCTGGTGCTGGACAGAGCGTGGTTGTAAGAGCGGTTCATCGTTTCACGGAAACGTCGGACCGCCTCTTTGATACAATTCCCCAGGGAAAGCGCTAGGCGCTTTTCCGGGGAAAACCGCTTCACACTTTTCCTGGAATTGCGTTAGGCATCATCCATAAATGCATGACAAGCATGGACACTGGTCCATTCGCGGAGGAATTCATGGCCCTGAGCGACCTCAATCCGATCGAGCGCAACGAAGAAGGCATCGCCGCCGTGCTCGGCATCCTCAAGCAGCGGTTTGGCGAGCGCTTTCAGACCGGCCAGGCGGTTCGCTCCCAGCATGCGCATACGACAACCTACATCCCGACGCAGGCGCCGGACGGCGTCGTCTTCCCGGAAACGACCGCCGAGGTACAGGAGATCGTGCGCGCCTGCGCCGCGCACCGCGTGCCGGTGATCGCCTTCGGCGTCGGCTCCTCGCTCGAAGGCCACACCAACGCGCCGGGCGGCGGCATCTCGGTCGACACTTCCCGGATGAACCGGATCCTCTCGGTCAATCCGCAGGATCTCGACTGCACGGTCGAGCCCGGGGTGACTCGCGAGGATCTCAACCGGCATCTGCGCGACACCGGCCTGTTTTTTCCAATCGATCCCGGCGCCAATGCCTCGCTGGGCGGCATGGCGGCGACACGGGCCTCAGGCACCAACGCGGTGCGCTACGGTACGATGCGCGAGAACGTGCTATCGCTGACGGCCGTCATGGCCGATGGCGAGGCGGTGACCACTGGCAAGCGGGCAAAAAAGAGCTCGGCCGGCTATGACCTGACACGGCTGCTGGTCGGCTCGGAAGGCACGCTCGGCATCATCACCTCGCTGACCTTGAGGCTGCAAGGGATTCCGCAGGCGATTTCCGGTGGTGTCTGCCCGTTTCCGAGCGTCGAAGCGGCTTGCAACGCCGTCATCGCGACGATCCAGATGGGCATTCCGGTGGCGCGCATCGAACTGGTCAACGCGCTGCAGATGCGGGCGATGAAGACATATTCCAAGCTCGACTATCCCGAAAGCCCGTGCCTGTTCGTCGAATTCCATGGCAGTGATGCCGGCGTTGCCGAGCAGGCCGAGACCTTCGGCATGATCGCCGAGGAGAATGGCGGCGGACCGTTCCTGTGGACCAGTGTCGCCGAGGAGCGCACCAAACTTTGGAAGGCCAGACATGACGCCTATTGGTCGTCGCTGACGCTGCGGCCAGGCGCCAAGGGCCTGTCGACCGACGTCTGCGTTCCGATCTCGCGTTTTGCCGAATGCGTCACCGAAACCGAGGCCGATATCGCCGAAATGGGGCTTGTCGCGCCGATCGTCGGCCATGCCGGCGACGGCAATTTCCACGTCCTGGTGCTGATGGACGTGAACGACCCGAAGGAAATCGCGCTGTCGGAAAAGTTCGTGGCGCGGCTCAACATGCGGGCCATCGCCATGGAGGGCACCTGCACCGGCGAGCACGGCATCGGCCAGGGCAAGATCGGCTTCCTGCGCCATGAGCTCGGCCACGGCGTCGACATCATGCGCACGATCAAGCAGGCGCTCGATCCGCTCGATATCATGAACCCGGGCAAGATCCTGCCGGCTGCCGAGCAGGCACCGTCATAGGCTCGTCTTGACCCCACCTCCAATCGGGCCGAGACTCCGCGTGCTGAAGGCCCAGAAGATGGGCGACCCAAGCGGAGAAGTGGTGTCATGGCGATTTCACGCAAGGAAGAAGCGCGCGCGCTGAGTGCCGACGAACACGAGCTGGTGGAGAAATCGCACCATCCGGCGGTCCAGGACCTTTCTGACGCCGATCTGTCCGGCCTCGTCAAACGCCTGCGGGAGCGGCGCGACAAGGCGCAGACCGAGGCGCATCGACGCCGGCGCGAAATCCGGGGCAAGGGCACACCGAAAGGGGCTGTGGCTTCAAAGGCCGACGGCGGCTCGCAGGTGAAGCTTGCGGTGCTGGCGATGGCCATGCGGCGGCTGAATGGCGAGGCCGAACGGCGCCGCCAGTTGACGGCGCGCGTCTCATTGGTCGACAGCGCGCGCAAGGCGCTGGCCCTGAAGCAGAAAGCGCCGACGGATGGTCCAGCGTTCAACGCGCGCACTGCGCACAAGGGCATGCGAGCGGTGGCAAACCAGAGGACGCCGAATCTGGTTCGGCCGGCCGAGCTCGGCCGACAACGCAAGGCGGCCAAGGTGGCGCAGGCAAAGCGCGACGCGCGTTGAATTCGCACAGATGACGCCGATGATCGCGTGCTGATCTCCGCAGCGCGCCGCTTTGCTGTGTGCGTCGTTTACCGAGTGGCCAACTTCCCTGGCGCTGCTTCGGCAAGTACCTGCAGCATCGGCCGTGTCGGCGCGAAGAATGTCGTGCCGGTGTGAGGGGTGGAGAAATCAAGCAGCCGGTCGTAAGCGCCGGGCGGGTCGCCGATATACATGCGCTGCAGCATCTTCTCGATCACCCAGAGATACCTCGAATAGCCGATGAAGTAGGTGCCGAATTCCCGTTGCCCCGGCCGGCCGAAGGGCATGTTGTCGCGCAATATGTCATGTTCGTTACCGTCGGCATCCTCGATGGTGGCGAGCGACTTGTGCGATTTGCGCGGCGCGCCGTCATCATCGATTTCGATGTTGTCGATCTTGGTTCGGCCGATGATCGCCTCCTGCACGGGCGTGGGGATTCGCGCCCACGCCTGGAGATCGTGCAGGTATTTTTGAACGACGACATAGCTGCCGCCGGCAAAATCGGGATCTTCGTCGCCAACGAGCGCCGAGGCGGGCAGATCGAGGCCGGTGGGGTTGGCTGTGCCGTCGACGAAACCGAGCAGGTCGCGGGCATCGAAATAACGGAAGCCCGAGACTTCGTCGACGACGGTCACGCCGGGACCAAGCCTGTCCAGCAGGATACGCTCGAACTCGAAGCACATGTCGGGCCGCTCGGAGCGGATATGGAAGAGAAGGTCGCCCGGCGTAGTGGGCGCGGCGTGAACCGCTCCCGTTATCGGCGCGAACCGCTTCAACTCCGCCGGCCGCCGGCCGGGGCTGAGCCGATCCCAGAGGTCGTGGCCGATCCCGGCAATGCACGACAGGCGGCCGCCGAGGTCGCGGAACCCGACAGTCTTGACCAGGTCGTCAAGGTCGCCGAGCACGGAACAAACCCTTGCGAGAACCGGCTGTTCATCGGCTATGGTGACGACAAGGAAAATCGCTGATTGCGAAAGCGGCGCGTCGACGCTCTGCGCATCGATCGGCACACGGTCCCAGTTCTTCCCCGACATCCCCAATTCTCCGCTTTTCCAGGATTGTTTCAGACGATCCCGGATCGGAAAACGCCGCGACCGGAACAGGGCGAGGACGCCCAAAGCAAGGTATCGCGATCAAGAGCGACCGCGCAACATCGAACGCCGTCCATGGTTGTCGCCGACGACGATCGAATTGCCTCTTTATCGACACGCGGATGCAGGTAGAGTGCGGCTGATTTCAACCAAACCGTTCGGAACTGATGCTCGCACGCCTGTTCGTGATCTTTGGTGGCCTGTTCGTGCTGGTGCTGTGCGCGGCGCTGGTGGGGCCGTATTTTGTCGACTGGTCCGGCTATCGGGCGCAGTTCGAGCGCGAAGCGAGCGCCATTCTCGGCCGCAAGGTGACCGTGCAGGGCGACGCCACGGCGCGCTTGTTGCCGTTTCCGTCGGTAACCTTCTCCAATGTCGCCGTTGCCGGCGGCCCCGCCGGCCAGCCGGCGATGACCGTCGAGACGTTTTCGATGGATGCGGAACTGGCGCCGTTCCTGCGTGGCGAGGTGCTGATTTTCGACATGCGGCTGGTGCGGCCGAAAGCGACGATCGACATCGCCGCCAATGGTACCGTCGACTGGGCGATGCGGCCGTCCTCGCCCTTCAACCTCAACCAGATCTCGATCGAGAAGCTGACGGTGACGGAAGGGCAGATCGAGCTGCGTCATGCCGCCGGCGGACGCAGCCACACCATGTCCGAGATCAATTCGACCATTTCGGCCAAATCGCTGGCGGGCCCGTGGCGCATGGATGGCACGTTGAGGTTCGACGGCCTGCGCACGACGGTTGCCGCCACTACCGGCAAGGCCGAAGCCAACGGCCAGATGCGGTTTCGGCTCAAGGCCGATCCCGACGCCTATCCGCTGGTCATCGAAACCGACGGCAATGCCGGCATCGTCAACGGAGCCGCCATCTACTCCGGACAGTTCAAGATTTCCGGCGCCGACAAGAACTCAGCCCAGTTGCGGGGCACCGATGGCGAGACGGTGAAGGTCGGTACCGGCAAGTCCGATCCCGGCTTTCGGGTTAACGGCAAATTCGCGCTCGATCACCAGAAGCTCGGCATCGATGAATTCCGCTTCGAGACCGGACCGCTCGACAATCCCTATACCGCCGACGGCAAGGCCTCGATCGATCTCGGCCAGAAGCCGAGCTTCGCCATCGAGGCCAATGGCGCGCAGGTGCAGTTCGACGAGGCCGTGGGTGCGGCAGGCGCCGGCCTGACACTGGATCAGCGCATTGCCGGACTGGAACAGGCTTTGCTCGACCTGCCCAAGCCGACCATTCCCGGAACGGTCGAGGTCAGGTTGCCGGCCGTGGTGGCCGGTGACACCACGGTTCGCGACGTTCATCTTTCCGCCGAGCCGGTCGATGGCGGCTGGTCGGTGAAATCGCTCGCCGCGACACTGCCCGGCCGCGCCACGCTGGAGGCCGACGGCCTGCTCAGCGTCGAGAACCATTTCGGCTTCACCGGTTCGCTGCTGCTGGCGGTGGCGCAGCCTTCCGGCTTCGCTGCCTGGTTGTCCAAGGACGTCGACGAGGCGATCCGGCGTCTGCCCGCCGCCGGCTTCCGGGCTAAAGTCGATCTCTCCGAAAAGCGCCAGGCCTTCAGCGATCTCGAACTGGTCCTGGGCAAAGCGATGTTTTCCGGCCGCATCGATTCCAGCCAGCCCGACGACGCCAGGCCCTCGGTGCTGATGCGGCTGGAAGGCGGCGATCTCGATGTCGACGGGCTAGCGGCCTTCGCTTCGATCTTCATCAGTGACAAGGGCGCCAACCGATTTGCCGACCGCGACCTCGATTTCCAGATCAAGGCGGGACCGGTCAGTGCCGGAGGCTTGACCGCCGACACGGTCGACACCGCGCTCAGGCTGCGCGACGGGCTGCTTGAGATCGACCGGCTGTCGGTGGGCGGGCTGGCTGGCGCGTCGATCAGCGCCACAGGCCGGATCAAGGATTTCCCAGCGAGCCCGACCGGCAAGCTTGACGCCTCCGTGGTCGCCGTCGACCTGAAGCCGCTGATAGACGTGGCGGCGCAGCACTATGCCGACAATGCCGTGCTCAAGGGACTGGCAAGCCGCGCCGCTGCTTATCCCGACCTGTTCCAGGACTCGCGCGTCGATCTTGTGGTGAGTGCTGCCGACAATGGCGACGGCACAACAGGGCTTGCTGTGAGCGGGCAAGGCAAGGCCGGCGGATCGTCCTTTTCCGCCTCGCTGTCGGGGAAGGGAGCGGTCGACAAGCTTCTTGAAGCGCCTGTGGCGCTGACCTTCAATGCCAGGAACCCCGACGCCACAGCGCTGCTGGCACTTTACGGCTTGCCGGCACTGCCGCTCGGCATGCTCGGCGAGGCAAGCACCGACATCCAGGCCAAGGGCACGCTGGGCGGCGGCCTGGCGACGAGCTTCAGCCTTGCCGGCAACGACTTCAACGCCGGTTTCGACGGCACCGTAGCCGACACGCCCCAAGGTCCGGTCGCGAAGGGCAAGGTCAGCCTCGATGCGGCCGACATCGAGCCCTGGCTGATGACATCGGGCATAGGCCTGCCGGGCATGGGGACAGGCACGTCGACGTCGCTCACCGCGCAGGCCGATTACGGCAACGGCCTACTGGTGCTCTCCGGCCTCAACGCCGCCATCAACGAAGCTGCGGTGTCGGGTGACGTGAACATCGACGTCAAGGAGGGGATTGACGGCAAGGATGGCGTGCCGCATCTGGCCGGCTCGCTGGCGCTCGACGAACTTGATCTCGACCCGATGGCGGTGGCGCTGTTCGGCGATTCCGCGTTCACGGACAAGAGCGGAGACAATAAAGGCGGTGTGTGGCCGTCGGCCCCGTTCAGCCAGAAATCCAGCCTTCCATTCACGGCCGATCTCGACTTGACCACGGCTTCCCTTGCCGCAGGGCCATTCGCGACCGCCTATGACGCGGCCTTGTCGCTGAAGCTCGACCAGGAAGGCATCCGCGTGTCCGATCTCAAGGCGAAATTCCTTGGCGGTGCGCTGACCGGCCTGTTCGAATTGAAAAACAATGACGGCACTGGGCTTTTCACCGGCCAGATGAAGCTCGCGGACGCCGATCTGCCAGCCGTGCTGCCGGATGCCGGCATCGGCGGCAAGGGGGATGTCTCCGCGGCGTTTTCGACAAGCGGCAAATCGGTCGACGCGATGATCGCCGCTCTGTCGGGTTCGGGCACGGCGGCGCTGAAGGGCGTCACGGTCGCCGGCGTCAATCCCAATGCGTTCAGCACCTTCCTCGCCAAGGCCGACGCGATCGGCCGCGATATCGATGCAGCCAAGACCGCCGGCTTCGCGCCCGCTATCGCGGCAGATGGCAGTTTCGCGGCAAAGGATACCGACATCGCCTTCACCATTGCAGGTGGCACGCTGCGAGCGCCGCCGATCAGCCTCGAAAATCCTTCGGCGACCTTGTCCGCCGACATCACGGCGGACCTCAATGCCGATACGGTCTCCGCCAAGGGCGCGGTCACCTACCGGCCCGGCGACGAAGCGCTCGTCGGTTCCGAACCGGCGATGAATTTCAGCGTCGAGGGGCCGTTCGGCGCCGTCAAACGGCAGTTCGACAGCGAACCGCTGGCGCAGTTCCTGACGCAGCGCGCGCTGGAGAAGGAGCAGCAGCGGGTCGAGGCGATGCAGGCCGCGTTGCTGGAGAAGCAGCGGCTGCGGCGCGAGGTGCGCTATTACGCTGCGTTGCAGGACCAGCGCGACAAGGCGGCCGAGGAGCTGCGACAGCAGGAGGAGGCGGCGCGGCTGAAGGCCGAGGCCGACGCCAAGGCGAAAGCCGAGGCGGAAGCTCAGGCGCAGGCCGAAGCAGAGGCCAGGGCCAAGGCGGATGCCGAGGCAAAAGTCAAAGCCGAGGCGGATGCCAAGGCAAAGGCCGAGGAGGCGATGCGGACCTCCTCGCAGGAGAAGGCAAGGCTGGAAGCAGAGCGCAAGGGCGCCGAGCAGACGCCGAACCCGGAACCGGCGGCACCGCCGGTGGCCAATGACAATCCGCCTCCGGCCAAACCGCAGTTCAATCCGTCTACGATCGACAATTTGCTGAAGTCTTTGCAGTAGGGCAGTAGGGCAGTAGGGCAGTAGGGCAGTAGGCAGTAGGCAGTAGGCAGTAGGCAGGGGATTTCCCTCGATCGTTCAAATAACGAGCAGTTCGGCGCTGTCGGCGACGTAGCGGGCGTGACGAAAATCGCGGATGGCGGCAAGCTTGCCCTCCTGCCAGACAAGCAGGATGAAATAGGCTGGTCGCGCAGCCGGATCGTTGCCGTCGTGAACGAGGACCACCGGCCTGTCCTCGACGAATCCCGGCACGAAACGCCAATCGCGGAGGCGGGAATAGTTGTGGAAATAGGTGGCCACTTCCTTGGGTCCGGTAAACCGCGTCCTGGCCACCAGCTCCAGGCGAACTTCATCGGCGAGCATGTCGCGCACGGCGTCGAAATCACGGGCGTTGAAGCGATCGATATAGGCTTCGAGCAACAGGCGTTCGGAGACGCCCAACCTGGGAACCGGCCGATCCTCGGGCTCGGCGGCGAGCTGGCGCAAGCGGCCGCGGCCACGATGCAGCGCCGCCTTGACGGCCGGGACGCTGGTGTCCAGCGCGGCGCTGATCTCTTGCAGCGAATAACCCAGAACGTCCATCATGATGACGCTGCTGCGCTGCGCGACGGGCAGGCGCATGAAGGTGTGCAGGCCGGCGGCAGCGGCCTGACGGTCGAAGGTGGCGTTGGCCGGGTCGACGATCATGTCCGGATCCTCATCGGAAAAGGCCTTTTCGCGGGCTCGCCGGCGCAGAAAATCGAGTGCCGTGTTGTGCGCGATGCGGAACAGCCAGCCCTCCGGATTTGCGATCTGGCCGGCGTTCGGCAAAGCCTCGAACGCCTTGGCCAGCGCTTCCTGCAACACGTCCTCGCCGTCGAAGACGGAACCCGTCATGCGCGCGCAATAGCGGTGCAGCTTTGGGCGCAAGTCCCCAAGCAGGCGTTCGATGAGCGCGCGGTGCTCGCCAGGAATGAGGATGTTCATACGCCCGCCGTTCTCCACATCGCTTGACCGCGCCTAGTGGTCCAGCATCCGGTAACTGCCCACTACCGTCATCGCCTCGCGATGCGGAGGCTCGATGCAGCGATCCCTGATGCCGTTCTGAAAAGTCGCGAATGCCGCTAGCCCCGGAAGGGTGCCGGCCTGCTCCTCGGTTGCCGCCTCGACCAGATGGAAGAAGGTACCGTCGCCGGACCGCCATGTCATGTAGCGAAACCCTTCGGGCGATTTATCCCGCAATTCCTGGAACACGGCCTTGACCAGCCGCTCGTTCTCGTCGACCAGCTCCGGTTTGGTCCTGTAACGTATCAAATGGTGTTTCATCTTGTCTGTTCCTTTGCCGGCCCTGCACCTTGCAGGTCGCTCATGTCCGAGACGAAGCGGCGGAGCCAAAGGATTCGGGGTTTCCGGAATTTTTTTATGCGGCCCCTTATGTCCCATCTTCCCGATGGTAGCCGGGCTTCGCAAAAGTTGAATGGACGACGGCGCGTTGCTGACGGCTGTCGCGATCTCATCGTGCGCTCACCGTCGATCGAGGACGGTATGTCGGGCCTGTGGTTGGGCCAACAACGCCCAGGCCATGCGCGGCAGTTATTCGACCAGAATGCGCGCTTCCCTCGCGGCTTCGACAAAAGCATCCCTGGCGGTATCGGCCGATACGCCGCCGTTCATGGCCTGTCGGCACGCCCGCAGCGCAGCCTTATGCTTGATGCTTCCCGCATCGCGCCAGTGATTGGTAAGAAGGTCGAGAGCTTGTTCGGCATTGGACAGATTTCGAACGTCGCCAGTAACGCCTGTGGAAACCGGGACTGCCTTGGAAAACCAGATGTTGTACATGGCATAGCCTCCATTCAGCTAGGTTGCGAAACTTGTCTCTGGAGCGTGTCGCGGTCCTTTCGGGCGAGCACGCTCCTCAGCATGGGTTCGATGCGCGAAAGCTCGTCGAGATGCACGGCCGACAAGTCGGCGAGGCAGGCATCGGCCCGCTCGGTCAGTTGCAGCAGCACCTTGCGCTGGTCGTCCTTGTCCTGATCCCTGACGATCAGCCCGGCCTCGCACAGGCGGTTGACCAGTTCGACGGCGCTATGATGACGGATGCGCAAGCGTTCGGCGAGGTCGCCGATGGCTACCGGGCCTCCGCCCGGAAAACCCTTGATGGCGAGCAGTGCCTGATGCTGGCGCGATGTCAGACCGGCGTCTTCGGCCTGTAGCTGGCTGAATTCCAGGAAGCGGCGGATCAGATAGCGGAACTCCGACAGCCGCTGGTAGTCGGCCTGGCTGATGGCGGGGCGGGGTTTTTGCGGATGCGACATATCAGACATGTGTTGTCATTCCAGCCAAAGCTCAAACGATTTCGGGCCAAGTCCGCTTGAATATTTATATCGTATTACGATACATAGCCGCCGGCAAAGCCGTTTTGACGGTTTGCCGATCCTCCAACAGCGACACGCCACGGAAAGCAGGCAGGCAATGAAGACCGAACAGGGCAGTCCCGGACATCTGCGCGATTTCACCACCGACGCCAGGGTGTTGCTGATCGCTGGCATCGCGGTGGTGGTGGCGACGGCCGCGCTGTTTGCCGGCATCATCCTGCTGAAATTGATCCGGCTCGCCACCAACGTCGCCTATTTCGGTCAATTCACGCTCGCCGATCTGAGGCTGGAGGACACGCCGCTTGGCTATGCCGCCGTCGCCGTGCCGGTGATCGGCGCACTCATTATCGGCCTGATGGCGCGCTACGGCAGCGAGAAAATCCGTGGCCACGGCATTCCAGAAGCGATCGAAGCGATCCTGCTCGGGCGCTCGCGGCTGGACGCCAAGGTCGCAGTGCTGAAGCCGCTGTCGTCGGCGATCTCGATCGGCTCCGGTGGACCGTTCGGCGCCGAGGGCCCAATCATCATGACCGGCGGCGCCATCGGCTCGCTGATCGCGCAGATGCTGCCGGTCAGCGACAATGAGCGCAAGACGCTGCTGGTGGCGGGCGCTGCCGCGGGCATGACCACCGTGTTCGGAACGCCGATCGCCGCCATCATGCTGGCGGTGGAACTGCTTCTGTTCGAGTGGACGCCGCGCAGCTTCATTCCGGTGGCGGTGGCTGCCATCGTGGCGGAGGTCGAGCGCACCATGCTGCACATGCCGGGACCGATCTTTCCGTTTCAGGGCGGCATGGCGATTTCCTTTGCCGGTCTTGGCGGCTGGGTCCTGATCGGCGTTGCCGCCGGCCTCCTGTCTGCCTTGCTGACGCAGATGGTCTATGCCTGCGAGGACGGTTTCCAGAAGCTGCCGATCCACTGGATGTGGTGGCCGATGCTCGGCGGCCTCGTCGTCGGCATTGGCGGCTTGATCGAGCCGCAGGCGCTCGGCGTCGGCTACGACAACATATCCAGCATGCTGGACGGCCGTACGATCGCGACGGCGGCACTCCTGTTGTTGGTGGTGAAAGCCGTCATCTGGTCCGTGGCGTTGGGCTCGGGAACGTCGGGCGGCGTGCTGGCGCCACTGCTGATCATGGGCGGCGCGATGGGCGCGGTGCTCGCCGGCTTCCTGCCGGCGGCCGATCCCGGCTTCTGGGCGCTGCTGGCGATGGCGGCGACCATGGGTGGCACGATGCGCGCGCCGCTGACGGCGACCTTCTTCGCGGTCGAATTGACCGGCAACACGCATGTGCTGGTGCCGCTGATCGCGGCCTGCGCCGCCGCCCATGCGGTGACGGTGCTTTTGATGAAACGTTCCATCCTGACCGAGAAGATCGCCAGGCGAGGGCATCATCTGGTGCGCGAATACCGGGTCGATCCGTTCGCGCTGACCAGGGTGCATGAAGTGATGACCACGCAGGTCCAGAGCGTGCCGGCGACGATGACGCTGCATGGCGCAGCGGCATTCCTGACCGCGCCGGAGACGCGTCATCCGAGCTTCCCGGTCATTGACGGCAACAGGCAGGTGCTCGGCCTCATCGATCCACCGGCGATTCTGCGCTGGCGGCGTGCCGGCAAGCACCGGACGACGACGCTCGGCGACTTGCTGGCCGGCAGCAAGGTGACGCTTGCCTATCCCGATGAATATCTGGAAGGCCTGTCGGACAAGCTCCTGACGGCCAACGTGTCGCATCTGCCGGTCGTGGCACGCGACGACGGAACGCTGGTCGGTTACGTCGGCTGGAAGGACCTGATGCGCGTCAGATCCAGGAAGCAGGCGGAAGAGCGCGATCGCACGGCCCTCCTGGGGTTCGGCACCCGCCGCGGGAAACAGGAAGGCACTGCCTGACGGAGCCAGGCGTCAGGCGCGGCCGCGCTTCGCCCAGGCCAGTACATGGATCCGGAGCGCCGAGGACAGATTGGTGTCACGCGGCCGGTTTTCGTCGACTTCCGCGACCAGCGCGGCAAGGGTCAGATTGCGCGCGGCGGCGATGGCGACAAGGTCGTCAAAAAACGGCTTTTCGAGCGAATAGCTGGTGCGGTGGCCACGGATCGTCACCGAGCGTTTTTCGACCGGGCTCACCTGGAGCTCATTTGGGGTCCGGATCGGGCGACGGTTGACGCCGATGGCCCGCGACGAAGAACTCGGCCTTTTCGGCAACCAGGCGGTCGCGTTCCTTCTCTGCCCCGGAGCGGCCGTACAGGGCGCGGTTCTGGCTGGCAGTGCGTTCCTTCTCCAGCCTTGCCTTCTGCTTGCGAGCCTGGCGCAGATTGACGATGTCGGCCATGACGCGCGACCCGAAGGCTTATTTCTTGCGGAAGGCGTCGAGCGAGACGACTTCGGCGCCCTTGGCGGCATCGGCATCGGCCGCCTTCTTCTCGGGTTCGGCGGCCTTCTTCTCAGCCTTCGGCTTTTTCTCGGAGACGATGGCGAGCGGTTCGGACGCCGGCTGGGAAGCTGGCTCGTCATCTGACTGGCCTTCGGTCTTGACGTCGAATTCGAGTTCGAAGTTAACCGACGGATCGTAGAAGCCGCGCACCGCCGAGAACGGGATTTCGAGTTTTTCCGGCACGTCCGAGAAGGAGAGCCCGACCTCGAAACCGGTCTCGGTGACCTTCAGGTCCCAATACTGGAACTGGATGACGATGGTCATCTGCTCCGGATAGCGCTCGCGCAGCCGCGAAGACACGCGCACGCCCGGCGCGCCGGTCAGGAAGGTGATGAAGAAATGATGGTTGCCGGGGAGGCCGGTGCGCGCGACCTCGGCCAGGACCTTGCGCATGACGCCGCGCAACGCCTCCTGGGCCAGAATGTCATAGCGGATGTGGTCGTCGGCCATGTGGCGGTCGGGTTCCGTTGAATCGTCCGCATAGCTGTAATCAAGCTTGAGCGCGGCGTAAACCGCATATAGACCGCCGCCGCGAGGAAGCGAGGACGATTGCCGAGATTTGATCGCGGAAGCCGGCTTGCGTCACCCGCAAATGTCACGCGTTGGCAAGCGCGGCGTGTTTCTTGACGCCGGTCGGGGAGGGGCGCTTGCCGAAAGCGCGCAGGAAGGTGCGCACGCCATTTGTCGCCGATTGCACGACCTCGTCCTCGGCCGGGGTGCCGCCGAGCATGAAGGTCGTCTGCAATTCAGCATTGACGAGGCCGAGGAACTGCCGCGCCGCGACGTCGGGGTCGTCGATCGCGAGGTAACCGCCATAGGCAAGGCGGGCGAAGCGGGCGGCGATTGCCGGCCATGTCCTGCCAGGACCCTGTTCGCGCCATTCGGCGAACAGTTCGGGGTAGCGCTCGCCTTCGGTCTGGATCAGCTTGCGCAGGAATTTTCCGTCGCGGTTGCAGATGCAGTTCTGGTTCAGGCGCACGGCAAAGCCGATCAGATCCGCTTCCAGATCCCTCGGCTGGTCCGGGAACGTGGCGATGGTGGCGAAGATGCCGGCATTGCAGCGCTCGGTGAGATCGCGGACTACGGCGATGAAGAGCTTTTCCTTGTCGCCATGGTGGTTGTAGACGGTCTGGCGCGAGACACCCGCCTCGGCGGCGATCAGGTCGATATTGGCGCCGGCAAAGCCCTCGCGGCAGAACACGGAAGCGGCTGCGTCGACCACCGAGATGCGCTTGGCCTCGTGGCTGCGTGGCGGGAAACTGTCAGGAGAAACACCCGGTCTCATGAAAATCTATATAGAGGTGATTGACGATTTAGACAAGACTGTCTAAATTTGTGGACACGCTATAAGGGGTTCACCTCTGGACAGGCGAACAATTCGCTCTCGGAGAGTCGGAATCCCACGGGATCGAACGTCCTGGGGTCAGACGTCGCCTTGCGGCGGCAACCAGATTCGAAAGAAGCCAACATCATGAGTCCCAAATTCCTCCGCATCGCGGTCGTGCTCGGCCTGTTGTCCGCCATCGGGCCCTTCGCCATCGATATGTATCTGCCCGCATTGCCCTCGATCGGCGCGGATCTCAACGCCGGCACCGCAGCCGTGCAGATGAGCCTTTTGATCTTCTTCCTGTCGATGGGCTTCGGCCAGATCGTCGTCGGGCCGATCTCCGATATGGTCGGACGCAAGCTGCCGCTCTATGGCGGTCTTGCGCTGTTCATGGTCGGCGGCGTCGGTTCGGCATTGGCGCCGACCATCGAATGGCTGATCGCCTTCCGTTTCCTGCAGGGCCTTGGCGCCAGCGCCGGCATGGCCATTCCGCGCGCGATCGTGCGCGACCTGCACACTGGCAACGAAGCCGCCAAGCTGATGTCGTTGCTGATGCTGGTGTTCTCGGTATCGCCGATCCTGGCGCCGCTGACCGGCAGCCAGATCATCGAGAGTTTCGGCTGGCGCGCCGTGTTCTGGACCGTCACGGCCGCAGCGGTGCTGGCAACCATCCTGCTCGCGACCTCGCTCAAGGAGACGCGGCCGGCTGAAGAACGCGCCGGTTCTTCCTTTGGCACCGCCCTTTCAGGCTACCGTTTCCTGATGGGGGACCGCAATTTCCTCGGCCTGGTGGCGATCGCGGGCTTCGGCATTGCGAGCTTCTTCGTCTATCTGTCGAGCTCGTCCTTCATCCTGATCGACCATTACGGCCTGTCGCCTTCGGTCTATAGCGTGTTCTTCTCGATCAATGCCGTCGCCTTCATCGGCATGTCGCAGCTCACCGGCCTGCTTTCCGAGCGTTTCGGGCTCAAGCGGGTGGTGTGGGTGGCGGTGACCGGCTACGCCACGACGATGGTGGCACTGTTCGCTGTCATGGCTTCCGGTGTGGACCGGCTGGATGTGATGGCGGCGCTGCTGTTCGTCGGCTATGGCTTTCTCGGCCTGGTCATTCCGACCACCTCGGTATTGGCCATGGAGGAGCATGGCGAGATCGCGGGCACGGCTTCGGCGCTGATGGGCACGCTGCACTTCGCCATCGGTGCGCTCGCCATGGGTGTCGCGGGCATTTTTTTCGACGGCACGCCGTTGCCGATGGTCGCCGGCATCACGCTCTGCGCGGTGATCTCCTTCACCCTGGCCAAGATCACGCTCGGCCGTTCGCGCGAGGCTGTCGAAGCGCCGGCGGAGTAGGCGATCGCCAATAAATTGAAAGAGGTCGGGCCGATCCCGGCCTTTTTCATGCCAATCCCGTTTCGTCCAGCATGAAGCGCAGCCGTGTCTCGACAGGCGCCAGGGGCAGCCGTACCAGTTCATAACCGAGTTCGGCATAGACGCCGACCAGCGCGTGACAGGTACGCTCGGCTTCGTCGAGCGTTTGCTTGCGTTCTTCATCCTGCGTGAAGATTTCGGGCCAGGGCGGGGCAACGAAGACACGAGGGTTGTAGCGGCAACGCTTCGCTGCGATGCCGACGTGATCGGGCACCGCCAGGCCGCAGAGGCGGAGATAGCCCAGCGTGTCGGGCACGCCACGATCGAAGAAGACCGGTCCTTCCTGTTCGATCGCAGCTTGGTAGGAGCGCATCTCCCAGGACAGCATCAATTCGACGAACAACGTGCGATCGCTCCACGGCAAGGCGGGACCGCCAATGGCGGACTGGTCGCGAATGATGCCGCGTCCGGCCTCGACCGAGGTGGCGAACCCTGCACGGCGCAAGGCTTCGATCAGTGCGGTCTTGCCGGAGCCCGGACCGCCGGTCAGCACGAAGAATCGGTCGGAATTGTTTTGCATTTTTTTACCCATGACGAAGGAGGCACGCGGCTCCACTGCGTCGTCTCCCATGGGCCGAACGAAGTCTGGCCGGCGCGAGCGTGCCGTTGCGCGTGATGCAGATGAAAAAGGGGGAGAAGTGGAGGTTTCTGTTGCCAGGTACCTCCGAACCCCGCCTAGAAGTGCGAACCCCTAGGGCTTGATTTGAAGCTATCGCACTGCATTAAGCAGCGAGACGTGCTTCCGCATAGTTGTCGTTGGCAACTATAAGTTTAGCCCGATGACGGTGGTACAATGCCGGGCAAAAGTACGATCTTTACACCTTCGTCGATCCTATTTCGCCCCCAGCAAAAGCCGCTCCGTCTTCCAGAGCGGTTTTTGGTGGAGGCGCCGGGTACCGCCCCCGGGTCCGAACGGCTTATTTCATCGCCAGTTTATCGCCATAGTCGGTCAAGCCGACGAAGCGAATATAGGGGTCCGTCGCCAGAAATGAAAGACCGCAATGGTGCTTTGTCCCTGTGTCAAAATGCAACGCGGAAGGGTTGACTTGGGAACGGTCTCAACCGAAGCTTTGCCG
Organism: Mesorhizobium sp. B2-6-4; assembly: GCF_006441495.1. Classification (NCBI taxonomy): domain Bacteria; kingdom Pseudomonadati; phylum Pseudomonadota; class Alphaproteobacteria; order Hyphomicrobiales; family Phyllobacteriaceae; genus Mesorhizobium; species Mesorhizobium sp. B2-6-4. The sequence continues at coordinate 76,002 of NZ_VFUE01000013.1, read as the reverse complement.
CGGTGAGGAGTTACCGACCGAGCGCACGAGTTGCGGAGCGCGCCACAGCCCTCATCGATCGGATCCGTGGCGCCGACGAGGGGAATTTTGATGGCCGACTATCTTGCAGACGTGAAGAAATACGACGCCACGGCGAGTGCCGAAATTGTCGAGAAGATCGTCAAGCATCTGGGCATCGCGCTCAGGAACCGCGATTCCTCGCTGGTGTCCTGTACCGATCCCAAAGAACTCGAGCGCGTCCGGGAAAACTGGGTCGGCAAGAAGCTCGGCGTCGCCGATGCGGCGAAGGCAGATGCTGCGATCGAGAAGACCTGCAAGGCGATGGCCGCAGACAACACCAAGAATCGAGTGACTTTTTACTACCTCGTTGCCAAGGACCTGGGAAAGCTCGGTTCGCTCTGAGAATTCCGTGCTCGCGCGGCTGCTGAAGCGCGCCGCTGGTTTGTAACGGGCACGGCTTGTGCTGCCCCTCATCTGGCTGCCGCCATCTTCTCCCCGTATAGAGACGGGGAGAGGAATGCTGTCACCGATGGTTTCGCCAATTGACGGCGTTGCAAGACGGACACCGAGGCTGCGGCCAGTTTGCTTGGATGTCGGCGCAGACGCCGAAACAGTGATGAGGCAAGCGTCGCCTGCGCCGTTTTGATGTGTTCGGCCGCCTGTCTAGCAGCTATAATGCTCGCACAATCGAATCGAGCCGAACCGATGCGCCAGTATCTCGACCTTCTGCAGCACGTGCTGGATCATGGCGCCGACCGCGGCGACCGCACGGGCACGGGCACGCGCTCCGTGTTCGGCTACCAGATGCGCTTCGATCTGGCGCGCGGCTTTCCCGTCACCACCACCAAGAAGCTGCACCTGAAATCGATCATTCATGAGCTTTTGTGGTTCCTGGCCGGCGAAACCAATATCAAATATCTGACCGACCATGGCGTTTCCATCTGGGACGAATGGGCTGACGAGAATGGCGACCTTGGCCCCGTCTATGGCAAGCAGTGGCGTTCCTGGCCGGACGGCCATGGCGGGTCGATCGATCAGATAACCAATCTTGTGAAAGAGATACGCCGCAATCCTCAATCGCGGCGGCTGATCGTTTCGGCCTGGAATCCGGCCGAGGTGGAGGCGATGGCGTTACCGCCATGCCATTGCCTGTTCCAGTTCTACGTCTCGGAAGGCCGGCTTTCCTGCCAGCTTTACCAGCGTTCCGGCGACATCTTCCTCGGCGTTCCGTTCAACATCGCCTCCTACGCCCTGCTGACGCTGATGGTGGCGCAGGTGACCGGCCTGAAGCCCGGTGATTTCGTCCATACGCTCGGCGACGCACATCTTTATTCGAACCATTTCGAGCAGGCGCGCGAGCAGCTGCGGCGCACGCCAAGAACGCTGCCGACCATGTGGATCAACCCTGAAGTGAAGGATCTCTTCGCCTTCCGCTTCGAGGATTTCCGGCTGGAAAACTATGTCGCCGACGCGACGATCAAGGCGCCGATTGCGGTCTGAACCGCCGGCGCAACCTTGCCGACCTGATGTCTCGAGGCCGTGGCGATGGTGGTGCCTCGCCGGTACGTCGTTTTGATATCTTTTCGACAAGATCGGTCGACCTTACCCTCAGGCCAGGAGATTTCCGGGGAGGCGTCCATGCGACTGTCAGCAGCGGTATTTGCGCTCGTCTTTGTCTTCGCTTTCAATGCCCACGCATTTGCCGAGTGCGGGTGTGAATGCATCAACAACAGCATGAAGCCGTTCTGCGACGATCCAGCTGCGAAGCTGCCAAACTGTCCCCGCGCGACTTGCAAGCCCGCTGACGCAGAGGGGAATGACCTTCCCGCAAGCGCCATATCAAGCGAGACGCGGTATGTCTGCAAAGTGCGGATGGTGAAGACGCCGGAAGGCTCGTTTCGACACACACTTATCTGCATTTAGACATTGTCTCGCCTCTCCCAATAGATCACGGCGGCGACAGCTATGTCGCCCAAAAGTGACCGCAGTTTTGGGGGAACGACGCGCTTTAGAAGATTTCAGCCTTGGTTCCGTCGAGGGCAACGGGCGCCGATTTTCTTGTGACGTCTTCGTCTGCCTTTCGCTGTATCCGTGCTGGTCTATCGAGGTCGCGATGACGCCGCGCATTCAATGGCGACGCTGGGCGAAAAACCTTTCCTTGTTATATTCATCCGGATATATCGGATGGCAGGCTTCGAGCAGGCCGGATGCCAACTCAGGGAGAGCTTCATGACGCGCAACGGTTTTGCAGTGGCGGCGGTCGCCATTGGTGGCTTCGCGGCGGCGTGGACGGCAGCAGTGCCGGCGGCGCGCGCGCAAGACGAGGTCGTGGTGTTTGCGGCCGCCAGCCTCAAGGACGCGCTCGACGCGGTCAACAAGGCCTGCGCGGCTGATGTCGGCGAAGCGGCGACCATCTCCTACGCGGCGAGTTCGGCGCTCGCCAAGCAGATCGAAAGCGGCGCGCCGGCGGACGTCTTCATCTCGGCCGATCTCGACTGGATGAAGTATCTTTCCGACAGGAAGCTGACCAAGCCCGATACCGAAGTGAAGCTGCTCGGCAACCAGATCGTGCTGGTGGCGCCGAAGGATTCGGGCGTTGAAGCCAAGATCGAAAAGGGTTTTGATCTGGCCAGACTGGTCGGCGACGGCAAGCTCGCCATGGGCGACCTCAAGGCTGTGCCGGCTGGCAAATACGGCAAGGCCGCGCTTGAATCGCTCGGCGTCTGGTCCTCGGTCGAGGGCAAGGTGGCGCAGGCCGAGAATGTGCGTGCGGCGCTCAAGCTGGTCTCGACGGGCGAAGCGACTCTCGGCATCGTCTACGCCACGGACGCGCATGCCGAAAAGGGCGTCAAGGTGGTTGGTGTTTTCCCCGAGGATTCACATCCGCCGATCATCTATCCGGTTGCCCAAACGGCTGATTCGAAGGACAAGGACACGCCTGCCTTCCTGAAGTGCCTGCGGACGGCAAAGGCATCGGATCTATTCAAGGAGCAGGGTTTCACGGTCCTTGCGCCCGTCAACTAGGATAGCCACCTGCGCATGAACTGGCTGCTGGACCTCACTCCCGACGAATGGAATGCGGTCCGGCTGTCCATCAAGGTGGCGACAGTGGCGATGATCGCCAGCCTGCCGCCGGGCATAGCGATAGCGCTGCTCCTGGCGCGCGGCCGCTTCTGGGGCAAGACGCTGCTCAACGGGCTGGTGCATCTGCCGCTGATCCTGCCGCCCGTGGTGACCGGCTATCTCCTGCTTCTGACCTTCGGCAAGCGCGGGCCGGCCGGCGCATTCCTGGCCGAGCATTTCGGCATCGTCTTTTCCTTTCGCTGGACGGGTGCGGCTCTTGCCTGCGGCGTCATGGGTTTTCCGCTGATGGTGCGGGCGATCCGATTGTCGATCGAGGCCGTCGACCGCAAGATGGAGGCGGCGGCCGGAACGCTCGGCGCCAGCCCGCCATGGGTGTTCGGCACCATCACCTTGCCGCTGATCTTGCCTGGGCTGATCGCCGGCGCCATCCTCTCCTTCGCCAAGGCGATGGGCGAGTTCGGAGCGACGATCACCTTCGTCTCCAACATCCCGAACGAGACGCAGACGCTGCCGTCGGCAATCTACACGTTCACCCAGGTGCCGGGCGGCGATGCCGGCGCGCTTCGGCTGACGCTGATCTCGATCGTCATCTCGATGGCCGCCCTGGTGGCCTCGGAAGTGCTGGCGCGGCGCGTCGGCCGGCGGATGGACATCGAATGACGGTCCTTGTCGACATCCGCCATCGGCTCGGCGATTTCCCGCTCGACATCCGCTTCGAGAGCGCCGGGCGGCTGACGGCGCTGTTCGGGCCCTCTGGCTCGGGCAAGACGACGCTGATCAATATGATTGCCGGGTTGATCCGGCCCGATCAGGGACGCATCGAGATCGATGGGCGTGTGCTGGTCGACACCGCCAAGGGCATTTTCGTGCCGAAGCACAGGCGCCGGATCGGCATGGTGTTCCAGGACGCGCGTCTGTTTCCGCATATGAGCGTGGCGAGCAATTTGCGCTATGGCCGCTGGTTCACGCCGGCGGCGGAGCGTTATGCCGAGATCGACGCCGTCGTCGAATTGCTCGGCATCGAGCCGCTGCTGGCGCGGCGGCCGGCAAAGCTCTCGGGCGGCGAGAGGCAGCGCGTCGCGATCGGCCGGGCGCTGCTCGCCAGCCCCCGGCTGTTGCTGATGGACGAGCCGCTGGCCTCGCTCGACGAGGCGCGCAAGGCCGAAATCCTGCCCTATGTCGAGCGCCTGCGCGACGAGACGAAGATCCCGATCGTCTATGTCAGCCATTCGATCGCCGAGGTGGCGCGGTTGGCGAGCGACGTGGTGATGCTGGCGCGAGGCAAGCTTGCCGCCAGCGGCCCGACCACGGCTGTCATGCAAAGGCTGGACCTTCTGCCGGCGGAGGAGCGCGGCGAGGGCGGCGCGGTGCTGGACACCAGCGTACTGCTGCATGACGAGGTTTTCGGCATGACGGTGCTTGGCTCGAACGCCGGCGAGATACGCGTGCCCAAGCTGGCGGCGACGGTGGGCGCACCGGTGCGCATACGCATTCGCGCGCGCGACGTCATGATCGCCACCGAACAGCCGTCGGGTCTCAGCGCGCTCAACATCCTGGCCGGCACGATCGTCGCGATCAGACCGGGCGAGGGGCCGACGGTCGAGATCGGTATCGACTGCAACGGCGCGACCGTGCTGGCACGGGTCACCGAACAGTCGCGGCAGGTTCTGAAGCTGCGGCTCGGCGGACAGGTCTTCGCCGTGATCAAGACGGTGAGTTTCGACCAGGCAAACACCGGGGGCGGGCTCCCCGCGGAGGCGGATGGCTGAGACGGCGAGTGGGTCTTTGCGCTATATCTATTTGGAATAGCGATGCCGCCAAAGACGCTCTAACATGGCAGGCGTGATCGCGGAGGAAGAAAATGCCGTCGCTGAGCTTGCGGATAAATCTCGACCCCGACGGGCGCATCGGGCCGGGCAAGATCGAATTGCTGGAGCAGATCGCCGCCTTCGGTTCGATCTCGGCCGCCGCGCGCGGCATGGAGATGTCCTACAAGCATGCGTGGGACTTGGTCGAGGACATGAACCGGGTGTTCGGCAAGCCGCTGGTGGCCGCGCAGACCGGCGGCCGCAAGGGCGGCGGCGCACAATTGACGGCGGTGGGCCTGGCCGTGGTCAGCCGTTTCCGCGCCATCGAACGCGCGGCGGCTTCGGCGGCCGCGACGCATATGGAGGCGTTGCAGGCGGAGATTGAGGAGGAGTAGGGCAGTAGGGCAGTAGGGCAGTAGGGCAGTAGGGCAGTAGGGCAGTAGGGCAGACCAACTCGGGCGCGTCGAATTTTTCGTGTGCTTTCTTGTGTTCCGGCTCCTGATGTCTCGTTCACTTACTGCCTTACTGCCCTACTCCCCTACCTTCCTCAGCACGTACGTATCCATGATCCAGCCCTTTTCTCTGCGGGCCTGCTCGCGGATTTTCTCGATTTCGGCGCCGACGTCGCGAAGGCGGCCGGAGACGATGATTTCGTCCGGCGTGCCGAGATAGGCGCCCCATTGGATGAAAAGATCCTGGTCGGCGAGCGTGTTGAAGGCGCATTTGCCGTCAAGCATGACGACGGCGCTGCCGGCATTTTGCGGCATACCTTCTTCCGTCAACCGGCGGCCGGTGGTGATCAGGATGGAATCGCCGATGCGGTTCAGCGCTGTCGCGTGGCTGGCGGCGAGCGCCTGGATGGCGGTGATGCCGGGAATAACCTCCAGTTCGAAGGCGACGTTGCCCCTGAGGCGTACGCGCTCCAGGATGCGCAGCGCGCTGTCGTAGAGCGAGGGGTCGCCCCAGATCAGGAAGGCGCCGCAACCATCCTCGGCGATCTCTTCGCGGATCAGGTCTTCATAGATGGCGGCGATTGCCTCGTGCCAGTCATCGACAGTCGAGCGATAGGAAGGCGCCGGTTCGGCCCGCACGGGCACGTCGAATTCCACGCGGCGTGAATTCGGGTTGGTGACGAAGCGGTCGCAGATGTGACGGCGCAGTTCGGCAAGATCGTTCTTCTTCGCACCCTTGTCGGGGATGAACAGCACGTCGGCCCGATTGAGGCCGTCTATGGCCTGCACGGTCATATGGTCGGGATTGCCGGCGCCGATGCCGATGACGAGAAGCTTGCGCATGAAGCGAACTCCTGCCCGATCGCAACCCTTTAGTCCAGACTGGCGTGGCGCGGATGCGGAAGGGCTTTGAAACGCCACGTTGAAACCGCTAGGGTCATCGCGACATTCTCGCCGAGGGGCTTTCATGTTGCGATATGTTCTGACGGCGGTGCTGGCCTTGTCGGCCGCACCCGCGTTCGCCAATGATTCCGTTGCCGAACTCGGCACCGGCGGCCTGGTGCTGTCGCGCAGCGATGCCGTGGCGATGCAGAGCGAGGACCTCTTCATCTCGCCGGAAAAGGTGACCGTGGATTACGTCTTCCACAACAACACCGATAAGGACGTCGACGCGATCGTCGCCTTCCCAATGCCCGACATCTCCGGCGATCCCGAGGAGATGCCGGCGATCCCCGAAAACCAGAGCGACAATTTCCTTGGCTTCGAGGTGACGATCGACGGCGTGGCGGCAAAGCCTGAGCTCGAGCAGAAGGCGTTCGCGCTCGGCATCGACATCGGTGCCGACCTGAAGGCGCAGAACGTGCCTTTCAACCCATTCGGTGAAGCGGCAAAGGCGGCGCTCGCGAAGCTGCCGCAAACGGTGGCCGACGATTGGGTCACCCGCGGCATCATCATCGAGGACACTGTCGATGACAGCGCTGGCGCGAAGCCCAATTATGCACCGTTCTGGCAATTGCGCTCGACCTATTGGTGGCGCTCGACCTTTCCGGCCAACAAGGACGTCCACGTTTCCCACCGCTACAAACCGAGCGTCGGCGGCACCTCGTCGGTCAGCTTCTTCTACGACGGCAAGTTCCAGGGACAGTACGCCGCCTACAAGTCCCGCTACTGCATGGACGACACCTTCGAGAACGCAGTGCGCAAGGCTGCCAAGAACGACCCCGACGGCTATCCAAAATATTACGAGAGCCGCATCGCCTACATCCTGACCACGGGCGGCAACTGGGCGGCCGGCAGCATCGGCAAGTTCAAGCTGACCGTCGACAAGGGCAATCCCAAAGCCCTGGTCTCGTTCTGCGGCGACAATGTCAGGAAGGTCGGGCCGACGAGTTTCGAGATGACGGCTGAGGACTTCTATCCAGAGCGCGACATCGACATCCTTATCCTCGATCCATCCGACAATGGGAACGGCAACTGATGCACGTGGCAATCTATGTCGCCATCGCCGAGAACGGCGTCATCGGGCGGGACGGGGGGCTGCCCTGGCGGCTTTCCACCGATCTCAAGCGCTTCAAGGCAGACACGATGGGCAAGCCTATCATCATGGGCCGCAAAACCTATGAAGGCATCGGCCGGCCGCTGCCGGGCAGGCTGAACATCGTTGTCACCCGTGACAAGGCTTGGCGCGCCGACGGGGTGGAGGTGGCGCATACGCTCGAGAACGCGATCCAGCTGGCTGATGTGCGTGGGCGCTGCATGAGCGGGGTGAACGAGGTCTGCGTCATCGGCGGCGGCGAAATCTATGCGCAGGCGCTACCGCTAGCCGACCGGCTGCATGTCACCCATGTGCTGGCCGCTGTCGACGGCGACGCGCATTTCCCGCCGATCGATCCGAAACGCTGGCGCGAAGTCAGTTCGCAGGAGATCCCGGTCGGCGAAAAGGACAGCCACGCGACGCGCTATACGGTTTACGAGCGACGCCGCGAGAGCCATTGAAAGAAAAAAGGCGTTTAAAGACGACAAAGGGTCGCGACCGGCCCAAAACCGATGATGCCGGCAGAGCATCGCGTTGAAAGCATGCCGTGGCGTCCCTATAGAAGAACAAGACTGGATTTGCGCCGAAATTCCGGCGCTTGAGGGAATTCCAAGCGAAAGGACATTCATGCCCTGGAACGACAAAGGTGGCGGTGGCGGCGGCCCATGGGGCGGCGGCGGCAACAATCAGGGACCCTGGGGGCAGGGACCGAAGGGGCCAAGCGGCCCGCAAGGCTCGCCTCCCGACCTCGAGGACATCATCCGCCGTGGCCAGGACAGGCTGCGGCGCGCGCTGCCCGGCGGTGGCGGCGCCAGTCCGGCCATATTCGGCCTGATCGGCGCGGCGCTGGTCGTGCTATGGGCGTTCCAGGCAGTCTACACCGTGCAGCCCGATGAGGTCGCGGTCGAGCTGCGCTTCGGCAAGCCGAAGGCCGAGCTGTCGCAGCCCGGCCTGCATTTCCACTGGTGGCCGCTCGAAACCGTCGAAACGGCCAAGATTTCCGAGCAGCTCGTCGACATTGGCGGTGGCGCGTCCAGCGGCAACACGTCGGGGCTGATGCTTTCGGGCGACCAGAACATCGTCAACGTGCAGTTCTCGGTCGCCTATCAGGTCTCCGATCCCCGCGCCTATCTGTTCGACGTCTCCGACCCGGACGGCATGCTGCGGCAGGTCGCCGAGAGCGCGATGCGCGAGGCCGTCGGCCGCAGGCCGGCGCAGGACATCTTCCGTGACGACCGCCAGGGCATAGCGGCTTCGGTGCGCGAGATCATCCAGACCACGCTCGACGGCTACAAAGCCGGGCTTCAGGTCAACGCCATCTCGATCGAGGACGCCGCACCGCCACGTGAGGTCGCCGATGCCTTCGACGAGGTGCAGCGCGCCGAGCAGGACGAGGATAAGTTCGTCGAGCAGGCCAACCAGTACTCCAACCAGAAGCTCGGCCAGGCACGCGGCGAGGCCGCACAGGTCCGCGAAGACGCGGCCGCCTACAAGAACCGGGTGGTGCAGGAGGCCGAAGGTGAGGCCCAGCGCTTCATCTCCGTCTATGACGAATATGCCAAGGCGCCCGACGTGACGCGCAAGCGGCTTTACCTGGAAACGATGGAGAAGGTGCTGAAGGACTCCGGCAAGGTGATCGTCGAGCAAGGCAACGGGCAGGGGGTCGTCCCCTATCTGCCGCTGCCGGCATTGCAGCAGAAAGCGCCGGCTCCGGCCCCGCTTGGCGCGACGACGGGAGGTAACCAGTGATGGCCAACCGTCTCCCCGTCATCGTCGTCATCGCGGCGGTCATCCTGTTCCTGCTCTATTCGTCAGTCTTCGTGGTCAATGCGCGCCAGCAGGCGCTGGTGCTGAGGTTCGGCGAGATCGTCGACGTCAAGACCGAGCCCGGCATCTACTTCAAGGCGCCGTTCTCGTTCTTCGACGCCGACACCGTGCAGTTGATCGAGAATCGGGTGCTGCGCTTCGACCTCGACAACATCCGCGTCCAGGTCTCGGGCGGCAAGTTCTATGAGGTCGATGCCTTCATCGCCTACCGCATCTCGGATCCGCGTGTCTTCCGTGCCGCGGTATCCGGCCAGATCGAGCTCGCCGAAGCGCGGCTGAGGACGCGTCTCGACGCTGCCTTGCGCCGCGTCTACGGTCTGCGCGACTTCGAGGCCGCCCTTTCGGAGGAGCGCGCTGTGATGATGCGCGAAGTGCGCGATCAGCTACGGCCCGACGCCACCTCGCTCGGCCTGCAGATCGAGGATGTCCGCATCCGCCGCACCGACCTCACCGCCGAAGTCTCGCAGCAGACCTTCGATCGCATGAAGGCGGAACGTCTGGCTGAGGCCGAAAGGCTGAGGGCGCGCGGCAACGAGGCGGCGCAGCGCATCAAGGCCCGCGCCGACCGTGAGGTGGTCGAGATCATCGCGGAAGCGCAGAAGGAGTCCGAAATCCTGCGCGGCGAGGGCGAGGCGCAGCGCAGCGCCACCTTTGCCGAGGCTTATCAGCGCGATCCGGCGTTCTTCGATTTCTACCGGTCGATGAACGCCTATGGCACGGCGCTGGACAACACCGGCACGACAATGGTGCTGTCGCCGAATTCGGAGTTCTTCCGTTTCTTCCGCGACCCTGACGGAAAGGAGGCGCCGGCAAGGCCGGCGGCTCCGCAACCGGCACCTCCTGCCGCACCGGCGACCGCACCCGCAACTTCGCCCGGCACCGGCCAGTAGCGGCCGGTGCAGGATTTCTTGGCGGCAATAGGCCTGGTCCTCGTCATTGAGGGCTTGGTCTATGGCGGCTTTCCCGGTTTCGCCAGGAAACTGGCGGGCGAGGTGCTGTCATTGCCGGAGAATGCATTGCGGATTGCCGGGCTGGTGGCGATTGCCGCCGGCGTCGGTATCGTCTGGCTGATCCGCGGCGGCTAGGGGGTGTGCAAAAACGCGGGATTTACACTCTGCCAATAGCCATAGCCGCAAACGTGCCCTATTTCTTGCCATCATGGCGCGACACGGCGTTTCCGTCGAAGCGCTTTTCTCTTTCAGAAGTGCCGGGAGGCTTCTCGATGACATCCAACACCCTTTTGCGCGCGGCTCGACGCACGTTCGTCGCTGGCGCGGCAGCGCTTCTTCTGGGCACCGTGGCCGTTCCGGCCTTCGTGACGCCGACAATGGCCGCCGACGGGCCTGCTTCGGTGGCCGACCTGGCGCAAGGCCTGCTCGGCGCGGTGGTCAACATCTCGACGTCGCAGACGGTGAAGGGCACGGAAGGTCCGGGCGCGGTGCCGATGCCGCAGCTTCCCGAAGGCTCACCGTTCCAGGATTTCTTCGACGATTTCTTCAAGAACCGCGGCGGCGACAAGGACAATGGCTCGCAGAAAGTGCAGTCGCTCGGCTCCGGTTTCGTCATCGACGCCGAGCAGGGCATCGTCGTCACCAACAACCATGTCATCGCCGATGCCGACGATATCGAGGTCAATTTCTCCGATGGAGTCACGCTGAAGGCGACGCTGGTCGGCACCGACACCAAGACCGATGTCGCGGTGCTCAAGGTCGATCCGAAGGGCCACAAGCTGACGGCGGTGAAGTTCGGCGATTCCACCAAGATGCGCGTCGGCGACTGGGTGATGGCGATCGGCAATCCGTTCGGCCTCGGCGGCACGGTCACGGTCGGCATCGTCTCGGCGCGTAACCGCGACATCAATTCAGGCCCCTATGACGATTTCATCCAGACCGATGCCGCGATCAACCGCGGCAATTCGGGCGGGCCGCTGTTCAACAGCGCCGGCGAGGTCATCGGCATCAACACGGCGATCATTTCGCCGTCCGGCGGCTCGATCGGCATCGGCTTCTCCATCCCCTCGCAGCTCGCATCGGGCGTTGTCGAGCAACTGCGCCAATATGGCGAAACGCGGCGCGGCTGGCTTGGCGTGCGCATCCAGCCGGTGACCGACGACATTGCCGAGAGCCTCGGCATGGCGACCGCCAAGGGTGCGCTGGTCGCCGGCGTCATCAAGGGTGGACCGGTCGACAACGGCACCATCCAGGCCGGCGACGTGATCATCAAGTTCGACGGCAAGGACATCCACGAAATGCGCGACCTGCCGCGTGTGGTCGCGGAGAGCCCGGTCGGCAAGGCGGTCGACGTGCTGATCGTGCGCAAGGGTGTCGAGCAGACGGTGAAGGTAACACTTGGCCGGCTCGAGGACAGCGAGAAGCTCGCCAGCGGCGAAAACGGCAACACCGACCAGGACAAGGGCGACAAGGCGCCGGCGGTTTCGACGGCCTCGGTGCTTGGCATGACCGTCGGCGAATTGAACGACGAGACGCGCAAGAAGTTCAGCATCGCCGCCGATGTTTCGGGCGTCGTCATCACCGATGTCGCCAAGGATTCGGCCGCGGCTGAACGCGGCATCCAGCCGGGCGAGGTGATCACCGAAATTGCACAGGAATCGGTTGCCACGCCCAAGGATGTGATGGACCGGATCGGAGCGCTGAAGGAGCAGGGACGCAAGAACGCGCTGCTGATGCTGGCGTCCAAGACCGGTGAGCTGAGGTTTGTGACGATCCGGATGGACTGAGATCGCTAACGATAGTCATATTGTAACATCCCATGGGATGTACTATTTTGACTTGTGAGGCGGATCGTACTGGACACAAACGTTTTGACGGCAGGTTTGCGAAGCAGGAATGGCGCGTCTTTCGCCATCCTGCAGCTGATTGCGGATCGGCAAATTCGCCCATTAGTGACGACAGCGCTGTTTCTTGAATATGAAACCGTGCTGGCCAGACCCGAGCAGGTGGCGGCTCACGGGTTGTCCGCGCCGGATCTGGGCGTTTGCTGGCCGGCTTTGCATTGCTGGCTGAGCCGGTCGAGCTGCACTTTCTCTGGCGGCCGCAATTGAACGATCCGAAGGATGAGATGGTGCTTGAAGCAGCGATCAACGGCCGGGCCGATGCGTTGGTGACTCACAATCGCCGGGACTTCCTAGCTGCGGCAGGCCGTTTTGATGTACTGCTTGTGAGCCCGGCCGAGTTCTTGGAAGGACTTCGTACATGAGCAAAGCGACTTATCCGCTGAAACTGCCACAGTCGGTTAAGGAAGCAGCCGCGCGCCTTGCGAAGGCCGATGGCGTGTCGCTCAATCAATGGATTGCGTCGGCTGTGGCGCAAAAGGTCGGGGCAATGGAAGCGGCAGCTGACTTCCTGCGTCGTCGTGCCGGCGACGCGTCACCGGGCGATTTCGCGAAAATGCTGGGGCGGGTCGCAGACAGATCGCCACAGTCCGGCGACGAATTTCCACCTGACAGGCATTGATCAGCGACGATTCTTCCGCCAATCCGCGCTCGTCAGCCTGTAGAACACATGCCTCTTCAGCTCCGGGTGGCTGTCGGGAATGCCGGGGTGGTCGAAGTTGGCCGAGGGATCGGCGGTCATGCCGAGGCGCTTCATGACGGCAGTGGAGCGGCGGTTGTTCTCGACCGCGAAGGAGACGATCTCGCCAAGACCGAGTTTTTCGAAGCCGTAGGCCAGCCATGCCTCGGCAGCTTCCGTGACATAACCCTTGCCCCAGAATTCGGGCGCCAGCCGCCAGCCGACCTCAACGGTGCCGGCGGGAAGGAACGGCAGATGGTCGGTCCCGGTGATACCGACAAAGCCGATGCATTGACCTGATGCAGCGACCTCGGCGGCGGCAAAGCCATAGCCGTCCCGATCGATGATGGCCCGCAGCTCGTCCATCTTGGCGTTTGCTGCGGCACGGTCGCGACGGAAGGGGAAGAACTCCATCACGCGTTCGTCGGAATTGATGCGATGGAACAACTCGCGGTCACAATCCTCCCAGTTGCGCAGGATCAGGCGCTCGGTGCGCATTGGTTTCATTGGACGAACTCTTCCTGCCTGTAGCCTTGCAGATAGAGCAATGCGGTCAGGTCGCCATGGTCGATGCGAACCTTTGCCTGCGCGGCCACCATCGGTTTGGCATGCAGCGCAACACCGGTGCCGGCAAGGCGGATCATGTCGAGATCGTTGGCCCCGTCGCCGACAGCAATGGCATCGGCCGGGGTGAGGCCGAGACGCGCAGTGATCTCGATCAGCGCCTCGGCCTTGGCGGCGCGGCCTAGGATCGGCTCGCCGACCAACCCGGCAAACAGGCCATCCTGTTCGAGCAGGCGGTTGGCGCGATTTTCATGGAAGCCGAGCATGGCGGCGATGCGTGAGGTGAAGACCTCGAAGCCGCCCGAGACTAGTGCGGTCCAGGCGCCGTTGGCCCGCATCGTCTGCACCAGCGCGCGGCCGCCGGAGGCCAATGTCAACCGGTTGGCAACGATCAGATCGACCACGGCCGCATCGAGCCCCTTGAGCAACGCCACGCGCTCGCGCAGGGCGGGCTCGAAGGCGACCTCGCCATTCATCGATCGTGCGGTGATCGCCGCGACGTGCTCCTTGACGCCGATCTCGTCGGCCAACTCGTCGATGCATTCCTGGTCGATCATGGTCGAATCCATGTCGGCGATGAGGATCTTCTTGCGGCGCGTTGCCGACTGCTGGACGATCACGTCGATCGGCTCGGCGGCCAGCGCCGCGCGCAGATTGGCGGTCGCCTCGTCGGCTTGTGCATTCGCCGGCAGTGCGAGATCGCAGGCAATGTCTTCGGCCATCCAGCGAACAGTGCTTGCGCCCACCGACCGTGAGGCCATATTCGCAAGCGATGGTGACAAGGCACGATCGGCGGGATGGGAAACAAGCGTGGCGATAAGCGGCATCGATAATTCCGGTGCGGATGCGGGCGAAGGCCGCGTGAAGAATGCGATCCTGATAGCCGGGCCGACCGCCAGCGGCAAGTCGGCGCTGGCGCTCGACCTGGCCGAACGTATAGGCGGCGTGATCGTCAACACCGATTCCATGCAAGCCTATTCGGTTCTCGACGTGTTGACTGCCCGGCCGGAGGCGGCGGACCTCGCTCGGGCACCGCATTATCTCTATGGGCATGTCCATCCCGGCACCGCCTACTCGACCGGGGCGTGGCTGCGCGACGTGACGAGGCTGATCGAAGACGGCGCGCTCTCGCGGCGACCGATCTTCGTCGGCGGCACCGGCCTTTACTTTCGCGCCTTGGCCGAGGGCATTTCGGAAATGCCCGACATTCCGCGGCAGGTACGCGACCGTTGGCGCTACGAGTTGAAGGAGCAAGGCGCCGTCAAACTGCATGGCATCCTGCTGCGCGAGGATTCCAGGGCAGCCATGCAGTTGAAGCCCACGGACAGCCAGCGCATCGTGCGGGCGCTCGAAGTGCTCGACGCATCCGGCCGCTCGATCCTGGACTGGCAGGCCGCGCGGGGCCGGCCGCTCATCGACAGACAGACGGCCCGCTTCTTTGTCATCGAGCCGGAGCGGGCCGCGCTGGTCGGACGCATCGAAAGGCGTTTCGACCAGATGCTGGCCAAGGGCGCACTGGACGAAGTCAGGCAACTCGCATCGCTTCGTCTCGATCCGCAATTGCCGGCGATGAAGGCGATCGGCGTTCGCGAACTGCAAGCGGCGATGGCCGGACAATCGGGTTTTCCCGAGGCGATTGAGCGCGCCAAGATCGCAACCAGGCAATATGCCAAGCGGCAGACGACCTGGTTTCGGCACCAGCTAGGACCGGAATGGCAAAGATTGCATCCTGGTGACGATATCGAAACCACGATCCAAACGCTTGTTGCTAATGCAACCTAGAAAGCCTTTCCTTCACGGAAAGGTTCTCGTTATGGTTGTCCAAATTAACCCTCCGTAAGGCCCGCCATGCCATAAGGTCGATGGGCATTTTTCCATCGGGGAGCAGATGCGTTTCCACAAGGCGGAATCGGCGTTTTTCGTCTTTATCTTCGTGATCCTGGCCGCCGGCCTGGTGACGCTGCATGCCTATGGATTGCTGCAATCCTTTGCCACCGAACTGCACACGGCCTCCGGCCTGGACAAGGTTATCTACCTCAACAAGCTGCTTTTCGCGACGGGCGTGCTGCTCGCGACCGCGCTGTTCTTCGGCATCTTCTTCATATACCCGCTGATCCGCAGGCAGGCGACGGAGGAAGGCAAGCTGCGCGCCATGACCGTGTCGCTGAGCGCCCGCTCCGAGACGTTCGAACATGCGGCGCTGACAGACAGCCTGACCGGCATGCAGAACCGGCGCTATTTCGACGACGCGCTGAAGGAATACCTCGAAGAGTTCAAGCGCATCGAGAAACCCGTCGGGCTGATGATCCTGGACCTCGATCATTTCAAGCAGGTCAACGATACACACGGCCACGACGTCGGCGACGAGGTGCTCAAGGCCGTCGCCAGCTGTCTCAAGGACATGACGCGCTACCATGACGTGGTGGCGCGATTGGGCGGCGAGGAATTCGCCGTGGTCACGCCCAACATGGAGGCGGAATTGTTGTCGAAATTCGCCGAGCGTATCCGCAAGGCGATCGCCAACATGTCGGTTCTCTCCGGCAATGTCCGGCTCAAGATCACCACCAGCGTCGGCCTTGCCGTTTGGGACCGCAAGGAGACGGCGGAAGAATTCTATCGCCGAGCCGACCGCCAGCTCTACGAGGCCAAGAGGCAAGGCCGCAACCGCGTCTGCGCCTGAAATCCCGAAGAAGAATTCATGAGGCCGGTTGCCTGACGCGGCTTTTTCGACTTCCGGTGCTCACGGACTGAATGTCCGCTCCGCTCCGGCTTCTCGAAAACCACGCCATTCAATCCGGCCTGATGAATTCCCTTTCGGGATTTGACCAAGCTGGTTCGATGAAGCCTTTGGAAGCTTGTGTGCGGCTTCCCGGCCGGTCGTCAGAGAGCTTGCAGGCTCAATCGTTCTGAGGGCGCATGCCGAAGGTGGCGGGCTTGAGGCCGTAGCGCATATCGAAATCATCATCCGATTGCACGCGTGCGGCCGGCGGCTTGCGGTAGTCGGGATCGCCAGCCTGGCGGCCAGAATCGACCACTTCGGCAAAGGCCATCGCCTGCTGCTGCGGCTTTGGAACGTTGCGAAGCCGTTCCACTATCGTCACCAGATCGACATCGTCGCCGGTTTTCGACGACATGGCTTGTTCGCGCTTCGCCGTGCCGGGGATCAGTTCAGCCGGCAGTCTCTCGAACTTCAGCCGCATCGTCGTGGCCACGCCTTCGCCGAAGGCGATGGCTTCGCGCTGGCCCATGGACGACAGGAAAGCAAGCGTGGAGGCGGACGAGTCGGCGATGGCCGAACGGATGATCGCCTGGTCTTGCTCATTGGCGAGCCGCATGGCGAAAAAAGTCGAGCATTGCGACAGGATGGTCGGGTCAAGTTCGCCCGGGCGTTGGGTGACGACGCCGAGATAGCAGCCATACTTGCGGCCTTCCTTGGCAATGCGCGACAGCGCGTGCCTTGTCGGCGCGAAGCCGAGGCGCGCATCGGCCGGCATGTAGCGATGCGCTTCTTCGCACAGCAATAGGAGCTGCAGCTTGCCCTCGCTCCACAGCGCAAGGTCGAACGCCAGGCGCGCCAGCACCGAACAGACGGAATTGACCACTTCGGACGGCATGCCGGCCATTTCGAAACAGGTCACAGGGCGGCCGTTATGCGGCACGCGGAAGATGTTGCCGATCGTCTCGTGGATGGTGTCCTCGATCAGGCGCGAGTTGAACATGAAACGGTAGCGCGGATCGGCTGCCGCCGATTCGATGCGAGTCTTCAGCGATTTGAGCGTCGGGCGCTCGTTCTTGCTTTCAAGCATGCCCATGCGCTCGTCAATCTGCTTGAGCAGATCGGCAATGCGGTAGGGCACTGGCGTATCCGCGGTTAGCGCATCGCTGCCGCGCCTGAGATAGGCGCCGGAATTGGGGTTGCGATAGAGGTTTTTGGCGAGCGGAATGAGGTCGCGCAGCGCATCGATCTCGTCGGGCACGGTCTCGCGGCCGCGAAACAGAACCTCGGCGAATTCCTCGAGCCGGAACATCCAGAACGGAAGGTCGAGCGTCTTGGAATCGACCTTGACGCAATATTCGGGCAGCGACGCGGCGAATTCATTGTGCGGATCGAGGATCAGGATGCGCAGATCCGGCCGCGCCGCGATCGATTTGCGCAGCAGCAGCGAGACGGCGGTGGACTTGCCGACACCGGTGGTGCCGACAATGGCAAAGTGGCGCGCCAGCGTGTCGTCGATGGCGATGTTGGCGGCGATCGCCTCGTCCTGCGACAGCGAGCCGATGGTGATCGAATGACGCCCGGCCAGATCGTAGACGGCCTGCAGGTCACGGCTGCGGATGCGGTGCGCGATGGCGCCGATATGGGGATAGGTGGTGATGCCGCGGTCGAAGATCGGCTTGGAGCCGGGTTCGGCGCCGTCGCGCACTTCGCCGATCAGCTCGATGCTGACCTCGATGGCGTTCTGGCCTTCGCTGTTCCAGGCGCGATCCGACTTGCCGATCGCATAGACCAGGCCGACGGTGCGCGTGGTGCCGAGATTGACCGAGATCATCTTGCCGACCGTCCACAGGCCGGTCACCGCGCCGTCGACGTCGTCCGCAAAGGCGCTGATGGTGGCGCGCGCACCGTCGCATTGCACGACATTGCCCAGGATGCGCCTGTCGTTCTGTTCGGCGTTGCGGCGCTCCTGCGATGTCGGTTCTCCGACCGAGGCTTCGCGTTCGACATACATGGACAGGCCAATCCCCATTTTCCCTCACGTCGAAGCCTACAGGAACGGGGTTAAGGTCGAGTGTGGCCGGATGGTGTAGGGACGATTAAGAAGCCGGCGAAAATTGTCGCGACAAGGCTCTTTTCCAGCTATCGGTTTTCGCTATAATAGACGAATGGATGATATGACGAACGACATTACCTCGACAATCGGCAGACGGATACACGCCGAGAGGACGATACGGGACTGGTCCCTGGCCGAGCTCGCCGAGCGCTCCGGCGTCTCCAAAGCCATGCTGAGCACGATCGAGCGCGGCATGACCAGCCCGACGGCAGCGCTCCTGGTGCGGATCGCCGCCGCCTTCGGCATGACGCTGTCGACCCTTATCGCACGCGCGGAATTGCAGGGCGGCGGCTTGCTGCGGGCGAGCGACCAGCCCGTCTGGCGCGATCCCGACACCGGCTATGTCAGGCGGCATCTTTCGCCGGCCGGCGACATGCCGCTCGAACTGATCAGGGTTCATCTGCCGGCGGGCGCCAAGGTCAGCCTGCCCGCGGCATCCTACGCCTTCATCAAACAGCAGATATGGCTGATCTCCGGACGGCTGGAATTCATCGAAGGCGATCTGGTGCACAGGCTCGAGCCCGGCGACTGTCTGGCGCTCGGCGCGCCGTCGGACTGCACCTTCCATGCGCTCGAGGCGGGCGCCGACTATCTCGTCGCGCTGGTCAGGGCCTGACATCATGCCGAGACGTCCAAAGCGCTCCCACAATGGGGGACCGCCGCTCGACGACTACAAGGGGCCGCCATGGGGCAAGGGCGATCCTTATATTTTCCTGGCCTGGCAGGCCGCGCATGCCAAGGCGTGGAAAGCACCGAGCCGCGACGTCATGCTGATGCGCGTGGACAAGGCGGAACGGCTGGGACTTACCTATGAGGAATACACGCTCGAACTCCTCGAACGCGGACGCCACCTTCAGGAAGAGGACACCGAACGCATCGCCGCGATCAAGGCGGCGCGCAAGGGAAAGCGATTCAGCGCTTTCGATTGACGCCAGTTCGACCGTATCGATCCTTCCATCTCAGCCAGGCAGAACGAGCATGCATTCCATCGAGATCAGAATGTTGACGCAGGACGCGCGGACACAGGCGTTGCTTGGCGATCTTCTGGTCGAAACGGTTGCCGCGGGCGGGTCGGTGAGCTTCATGCATCCGCTGGCGCCGGAAACCGCCCGCAGGTTCTGGGACACGTCGCTGACGGCGGCCGCAAGAGGCGAGCGGGTGATGCTTGGCGCGTGGGAGGCAGACAGGCTGGTCGGCACGGTCACGCTGCTGCTCGACTGTCCGCCCAACCAGCCGCACCGGGCCGAGATCGCCAAGCTGATGACGCGCCTCGATCGTCGAGGCAAAGGCGTGGCGACCCGCCTGATGCAAGCGGCCGAGGCCCTTGCGGTGGAGAGGGGCCGCACGCTTCTGGTTCTGGATACGGCGACCGAAGAGGGGGCGTCCGGGCTCTATGAGAGGCTGGGCTTCACGCTGACCGGGGAAATACCGGACTATGCATTGAAGCCCCATGGCGGGCTGACCGGCACGCTCATCTACTGGAAGCGCATCGGCCGGTGAACGTCATGTCGGAGATGGCTCGCCGAGGCGCGACAGCAGCCATTGGCGGAAATCCTGCTCGGCACCGGTCAGTCGCGCGATCGGTGCCTTGGTCAGAAAATGCCCCGATGTGCTCGGGAGCTCGAAATCGGAAAGCCTGGCCAGGGCCTTGCTTTCGAGTGCCTCGTCAATCAGCGGCCGCGAGCCCAGAAGCACGCCCGCGCCGGCTCGCGCAGCCTCCATCGCAGCCACGAAGCTGTCGAAGCGATGCGAGCGCCTGGGGCGACCGGCCAATCCCGCCGCGGCGAACCATTCCGCCCACATCTCGCGCGCACCGGCGACCAGGAGCAGCGGCAGGGATGTCCAGTCGGCATCACTGGCCAAGGCCGGGGCGGCCACCGGCACAAGCCGCTCGGCGGTCAGCCTGTCGGCCAGGCGTCCGGGAAAGGATCCGTTGCCGAAACGGATGTCCAGCGCTGAGCCCGGCAGGTCATAGTCGGTCGGGCGATGGATCGTCACCAGGTCGACATGGATGCGCGGCAGCGCCTTGGCAAGGTCGGGCAGCTTCGGAACGAGCACCAGCAAAGCGAAAGAGATCGGCGCCCGCAAGGTGACGGTCTCGACGGCGCGGGGCTCGAACAGTTCCGCCGTGCTGCTGCCGATGGTGGCGAAGGCTGATTGGATGTGGGGCAAGTAGGCGGCGCCCTCCGGCAACAGTGCGACGCCCCGCGCCAGCCGTGAGAACAGACGCGTCTTCAGCCGATCCTCGAGGAGCCGGACATGCTGACTGACGGCCGCCTGGGTCAGGCCGAGTTCGGCGGCCGCCGCCGTAAAATTCGAAAGCCGCGCCGCTGCCTCGAAGCTGCGCAGCCAGTCGAGTGGGGGCAAGGTGGGGATGGTTCTCGCAGGCATTACGATTTTGCAGCCATTGACCGAAAAATGATAATTTCAATTATACCTTTCGCTCGATCAACATGCAATCGAGGCCCCGCTGAGCGGACTGCGGGGCGCAATGGACAGGAACATCTCCATGTTGACCGATGCGCTGATAGGCGACGCAGGAAGAATGATCGAACTGGGCTGGAAGGACGGGACGCGCTGCCGGTTCCATGCCATGTGGCTTCGCGACAACGCACTCGACGACAAGACACGCAGCGCCGGCAACGGTCAGCGACTGATCACCATCCTCGATATTCCAGCCGAGACGCGGATCGGTGCTGCTTCGATCAAGGGCGATGCCGTGGAGATCAGCTTCGTGCCCGAGAAGAAGACGGTCAGCTTTCCCGAGGCGTGGCTTCGAGCCAATGCCTATGATCGCGCCGAGGCCCGTCAGTCCGGATGGACGGCCGACGCGGTGCAGCGCTGGACCAAGGCGACGATGCAGAATTCGGTGCCGCGCGCCGGCTATCCGGCGGCAGGCCGCAGCCGCGGTGTACTGCGGGAATGGCTCTCGGCGGTGAGGACATATGGTTTTGCAGTGATGGACGGACTGCCGGCCGAATCCGGCGCTCTGTGCAAGGTCTCCGACCTGTTCGGCTACATCAGGGAGACCAATTACGGGCGCTGGTTCGAAGTGCGCGCCGAGGTCAATCCGAACAATCTGGCCTACACCAATCTCGGCCTCCAGGCGCACACCGACAATCCTTATCGCGACCCGGTGCCGACGCTGCAGATCCTGTCCTGTATCGAGAACACGGTGGAGGGTGGTGAGTCCAGCGTGGTCGACGGGTTCGCCGTGGCGGCCGCCTTGCAGGCCGAGAATCCCGAAGGCTTCCGACTCCTGAGTTCGCATCCTGCCCGTTTCGAATATGCCGGATCGTCCGGCGTGCGGCTGCAGGCGAAGCGGCCTATGATCGAACTCGGGCCGGACGGCGAACTGATCTGCATCCGCTTCAACAACCGCTCGCTGGCGCCGACCATCGACGTGCCTTTCGCCGAGATGGATGCCTACTACGCCGCCTATCGCCGCTTTGCGGAGTTGATCGGGGATCCGGCTTTCGAAGTAACGTTCAAGCTTGAGCCGGGGCAGGCCTTCATCGTCGACAACACCCGCGTCATGCATGCGCGCAAGGCGTTTTCGGGAACCGGCAAACGCTGGCTGCAGGGCTGTTATGCCGACAAGGACGGCCTGCTGTCGACGTTGGCGGCGATCGAGCACGGTTTCAAGGAGGCGGCGGAATGAACGCACATGATCTGAACGCCGGCAACATCGTCGAATTCATCGCCGATATCTTCGAGCGCCGGGGAGCCGAATCCTATCTCGGCGAGCCGGTGACGATGTCCGAGCATATGCTGCAGGGCGCCTGGCTCGCAGAGCAGGATGGTGCGCCGGAAGAACTGGTGGCAGCAGCCCTGCTGCACGATATCGGCCACTACACCAGCGAGTTCGGTACCTATTCGCCCGATGACGTCGGGGACAAGCACCATGACGAGGCCGGCGGCGAGGTGCTGGCGCCGTTCTTCCCGCCGGTCATCGTCGAATGCGTCAGGCTGCATGTCTCGGCCAAGCGCTATCTCTGCGCCACCGACCCGACCTATTTCGACAAGCTGTCGCCGGCTTCGGTTCATACGCTGTCGTTGCAGGGCGGGCCGATGAGCCCGGACGAGGTGGCCGGGTTCCGCAAGAACCCGTTTCACGAAGAGGCGGTGCGCGTCCGCATCTGGGACGAGGGCGGCAAGGTCGCCGACATGAGGACGCGCACGTTTCGCGACTATGTGCCGTTGCTAGAACGCGTGGTGGCGCGGTTCGCGGCCGACCAGGCGGCGTAGCCGATCGCACCGATCAGGAAAGGGAGGCGCGGTCCAAAACCGCGCCTCCCTCGGTTTTTCACCACGATCTGGCTTATCCCTTGTGGTGAACCTGCTGCAGCCCATAGACGGGCGTCGCAATGCCTTCCTGCCTGGCCTTCAACTGCAGCGACAGGAACTGCGAATAATGGCGCGACTGGTGCAGGTTACCGCCATGGAACCAGAGCGCCTCCTGCTGCGTCGGCTTCCACATGTTGCGCTGCTCACCTTCCCATGGGCCGGGATCCTTGGTGGTGTTCGAGCCGAGCCCCCAGCATTTGCCGACCTTGTCGGCAACCTCCTTTGAGATCAGCTCCGCCGCCCAGCCATTCATCGAGCCGTAGCCGGTGGCGTAGACGATGACGTCCGCCGGCAGTTCGGTGCCATCGCTGAGCAGGACGGAATGTTCTTTGATCTCGGCCACATCGACGCCGCTCTTGAGCTTGATGGCGCCATCGATGATCAGCTGCGAAGCGCCGATATCGATGTAGTAGCCGGAGCCACGCCTGAGATATTTCATGAACAGGCCGGAGCCGTCGTCGCCCCAGTCGAGCATGAACCCCGCCTTTTCCAGGCCCTTGTAGAACGCCGCGTCGCGCTCCTTCATCTTCTCATAAAGCGGAATCTGGAACTCGTGCAGGATCTTGTAGGGCAGGGAGGCGAAGATGAGGTCGGCCTTGGCGGTGGTCATACCGTTCTGCACCGCCTGCTCCGAGTAGAGCGCGCCAAGCCCGATATCCATCAGCGTGTCGGATCTGACGATGTGGGTGGTCGATCGCTGCACCATGGTGACGTCGACGCCGGCTTCCCACAGTGCTGCGCAAATGTCGTGCGCGGAATTGTTCGAGCCGATGACGACAACCTTCTTGCCGGCATATTGGTCGGGGCCGGGGTGCTTGGAGGAGTGGTGCTGATCGCCCTTGAAATTCTCCATGCCCTTGAACTTCGGCAGATTGGGACGGCCGGACATGCCGGTGGCCAACACCAGCTGCTTCGGCTTCAGCGTGATGTCCTTGCCGTCGCGGTGGACGACAACTGTCCATTCCTTCTTCTCCTCGTCGTAGGAAGCGCTCTTGGCCTCGGTTGAGGACCAGTAATTCAGCTCCATCACCTTGGTGTACATTTCCAGCCAGTCGCCGATCTTGTCCTTGGGCGAGAAAACCGGCCAGTTCCGGGGAAAATCGATGTAGGGCAAATGGTCATACCAGACCGGGTCGTGCAGGCAGAGCGACTTGTAGCGCTTGCGCCAACTGTCGCCGGCACGTTCATTCTTCTCGATGATGATCGTCGGCACGCCGAGCTGGCGGAGCCGCGCGCCAAGCGCGATGCCGCCCTGGCCGCCGCCGATGATGACCGTATAGGGCTGCGTCTTGAAGCCAAGCTCGGCCGCTTCCTTTTCGCGCTCTTCCTTCCAGGTCGGGCGGTTCTTGCCGGAGCCGTGCTTGGCGCCCATCGGCCGGGCGAAGCCGGCCGGCTCTTCATGCCCTTTCAGCTCGACCATCGTGGTCAGCAGCGTCCAGATCTTGCCGTCCTTCAACCTGATATGGCCGAAGCCGCGCGCCACATCCGTCTCGAAGCTGATCCAGCCGTCGATCACCCCGTTCGCCTCGGTCGCGTCCTCGCCCCTGGCGATGGCGAAATGTGATGGCTTCGTCTTCGACAGCTGGCTTTCCAGCATGTCACGCACCTGATCGCGGCCTTCCATGGTCTTGATATTCCAGGTGAAGGTGACGAGGTCGCGCCAATAACAATCTTCCTGGAAGCATTCGACCGCCTTGTCGACGTCGCCGGCGGCAAGGGCCGCGCCAAATCGTTCGAGAAGGTCGGAAAGCTTCCTGTTCGGGGCCTTGTCGAGCATCAGTTTCCTCCGCGTTTTTGTTGATCGGCCTCGTTGCGAGCTGCCTTTGCCGAGCTTGGGGTCCGGCCTCGGGCAGTATCGCGGCAAACCATGGGCCGCGTCACGTCGCCAAATAGTTCGCTTTGTTTTCAAGGGTTTGACCAGCGACCCGACGTCGAGCCGGGTCTAAATGACGGCGTGCGCGTGCTTCGTGCCATGCACCGGGCAAGCCGGCATGAAAGCGGAATCGACCCCATTGACGAACGGCTGCTTTCACCCTTATGGTTCGCCACCATGAAAAAGGCACTCATTCTCGTAGGAAGGCGCGTGGGCAAGGCGGTGTAACCGCCGGGCGAAAACCTCCCATGCGCAACACACAGGCTCCCTCGGGGGCCTTTTTTATTGCCTTAAACACGACTAAACGACCAGCAAATCGCCAGATGGCGGACAGTACGGGACCAAACCGATGAGCAACGGACAGAGCGAGCGGCGCGAAATGACTGGCGCCGAAATGGTGGTGCAGGCGCTGAAGGACAATGGCGTCAAGCATGTCTTCGGTTATCCGGGCGGCGCGGTTCTCCCGATCTATGACGAGATATTCCAGCAGGACGACGTCGAGCACATCCTGGTGAGGCACGAGCAGGGCGCCGGCCACGCGGCCGAGGGCTATGCGCGCTCGACCGGCAGGGCAGGCGTCATGCTGGTGACATCGGGTCCGGGCGCGACCAACGCGGTGACGCCTTTGCAGGACGCGCTGATGGATTCGATCCCGCTGGTGTGCCTGACCGGGCAGGTGCCGACCTCGCTGATCGGTTCGGACGCTTTCCAGGAGTGCGACACGGTCGGCATCACGCGCCCCTGCACCAAGCACAATTGGCTGGTCAAGGACGTCAACGAGCTTGCCGCAACCATTCATGAGGCCTTCCATGTCGCCACCACCGGCCGTCCCGGTCCTGTCGTGGTCGACATCCCGAAGGACGTGCAGTTCGCCAAGGGTTTTTACGTTTCTCCGCAAACCGCGCCACGCACCAGCTATCAGCCGAAGGTGCAGGGTGATCTGGAGAAGATCAAGGCGGCGGTCGAGCTTTTGGCCGGTGCCAGGAAACCGATCATCTACAGCGGCGGCGGCGTCATCAACTCCGGTCCGGAAGCGAGCCATCTGCTGCGCGAACTGGTCGACCTCACCGGTTTCCCGATCACCTCGACGCTGATGGGGCTCGGCGCCTATCCGGCATCTGGCAAGAACTGGCTCGGCATGCTCGGTATGCACGGCACCTACGAAGCCAACATGGCCATGCATGACTGCGACGTGATGGTCTGCATCGGTGCGCGCTTCGACGACCGCATCACCGGCCGGCTCAACGCGTTCTCGCCGAACTCGAAGAAGATCCATATCGACATCGATCCGTCCTCGATCAACAAGAACGTCCACACCGACGTGCCCATTATCGGCGATGTCGGCCGGGTTCTGGAGGATCTCGTGCGGCTGTGGCGGGCAACCGCCAAGGCCGACAAGAAGGCGCTCTATCCCTGGTGGGAGCAGATCGCCAAATGGCGCGCGCGCGATTCGCTCGCGTACAAGATGAACAACGACGTGATCATGCCGCAATATGCCATCCAGCGGCTCTATGCCCTGACCAAGGACATGGACACCTACATCACGACGGAGGTCGGCCAGCACCAGATGTGGGCGGCCCAGCACTACCATTTCGAGAAGCCGAACCGCTGGATGACGTCCGGGGGGCTCGGCACGATGGGTTACGGCCTGCCGGCGGCACTGGGCGTGCAGATCGCGCATCCGAACGCGCTGGTCGTCGATATCGCCGGCGACGCTTCGGTGCAGATGACGATGCAAGAGATGAGTGCCGCGGTGCAGTTCGACGCGCCGATCAAAATCTTCATTCTCAACAACCAGTATATGGGCATGGTGCGGCAATGGCAGCAGCTGCTGCACGGCAACCGGCTGTCGCATTCCTACACCGAAGCCATGCCTGATTTCGTCAAGCTGGCCGAAGCCTATGGCGGCCACGGTATTCGCTGCGACAAGCCGGACGAGCTGGACGATGCCATCAAGGAGATGATCTCGGTCAGAAAGCCGGTGCTGTTCGACTGCCGCGTGGCGACGCTCGCCAACTGCTTCCCGATGATCCCGTCGGGCAAGGCGCACAATGAGATGCTCTTGCCGGACGAGGCGACGGACGAAGCGGTGGCCAACGCCATCGACGCCAAGGGCAGGGAACTGGTTTAGCAGCGGACAGAGGCAGGGCTGTCGCGAGAAGCCGTGCGTAAACAGAGATTAGATCCAAGAGTTTGAAGTCGAGATTCACATCATGAACGCACAGCTACAACCGACCGGCTCCGCCTATTTCATCGCCAAGGAAACGGAAAAGCCCGAGAACCACACGCTTTCAGTGCTGGTCGACAACGAGCCGGGCGTGCTTGCCCGGGTCATCGGCCTGTTTTCCGGGCGCGGCTACAACATCGAGAGCCTGACGGTCTCGGAAACCGAGCATGAGAAACATCTTTCGCGCATCACCATCGTGACGCGCGGCACGCCGCATGTGCTGGAGCAGATCAAGCACCAGCTCGAGCGCATCGTGCCGGTCCACCGCGTCGTCGACCTCACCGTGCGCTCGCAGGAGTTCGGCCAGGAGCGGCCGCTGGAGCGGGAACTGGCGCTGGTCAAGGTCGCCGGCACCGGCGAAGCCCGCGTCGAGGCGCTGCGGCTGGCTGACGCCTTCCGCGCCAGCGTCATCGACGCCAACACCGAGCATTTCATCTTCGAGATCACCGGCAAGGGCTCCAAGCTCGACCAGTTCATCGCCATCATGAAGCCACTCGGCCTGGTCGAAATCTGCCGCACCGGCGTGGCGGCGATGAACCGTGGCCCGCAGGGGATGTAGCACCGGTAAGTTTCTCCACAGCGTGACGACGGGATCGGCCACCGGCCGAGGGTGGCATTTGTGCGGTCGTTGGAAGAGACAATAATACTGGCTTATCTGGGAGGATATCATGTCGCTCGACGCATTCCTCGCCTTGCTTGTCTACGCCTTCGTGACCTCGATCACGCCCGGGCCTAACAATCTGATGCTGCTCGCCTCAGGTGTGAATTTCGGCCTGGTGAGGAGCGTGCCGCATATGTTCGGCATCAGCATCGGGTTTCTTGTCTTGCTGCTGGCGGTCGGCCTTGGTCTTGGCGCCGTGCTGACGGCGTTCCCGGCGCTGCACACCGCGCTCAAGATCGCCGGCGCCGCCTATCTGCTCTACCTTGCCTGGAAAATCGCCATGTCACGCTCGCTCAGCGGCAAAGGCGAGACGAAGGCGCGGCCGATGCGTTTCATCGAGGCGGCGGCGTTCCAGTGGGTCAATGCCAAGGCCTGGGTGATGGCGATCACCGCCATGGCCGTCTACTCCAATCCGGAGCATCCGTTCCTGTCGGTGGCGCTGATCTCGGTGGCCTTCACCATCGTCAACCTGCCGAGCGTTTCAGTGTGGGCGGGATTCGGCACGGCGCTGCGCGGTTTCCTGTCCGATCCAGTGCGGCTGAAATGGTTCAACATCGCCATGGGCGTGTTGCTGGCCGCGACGCTTTGGCCGATGCTGCGGTGAGTTGTCCAGGTTCGCGATCCGCCTTTTGCACGCGATCATGGTGGCCAGCCCATCCATTGTGCAGTGCACATTAAATCTTCGTAATGCCGTGTTTTGGCCCTTTTCCGCCAAAGCCCTGTCCTATCTATTCAGCGAAATCGCGGCAGGGCGTCGTGATTTGAGCTAGAATACGACCACCTGGCTATGGCGTGTCGGACGGAGAGGGTCTTTTGTCGATGCGTGGAAAAGTCATTCTTTCATTGCTTGCGGTCGCCTGCGCAGGCGCGGCCTGGCTCTATCTGTCTCCCGATGCGCTGAGCAGGGCCCGGCAGATCATCGGTGTAAATCAGGTCGCGTCGGACAAGCCGGCGCCGGATAGCCAGGATCCGCAGGCAGGGGGCAAGCAGGCGGCTGGCGGCACTGGCGCCCGTTCGGCCTCGATCATCTCGGCCACGGCAACGACGGCCGATTTCCCGGTCCGGCGCTACGCCATCGGCTTCGTCTCCTCTCCCGCCGTGGTCAGCATCAACGCGCGCGTGTCCAGCCAGATCGTGTCGATCGACGTCAAGGACGGGCAGATGGTGAAAACCGGCGATCTCCTGTTTTCGCTGGATGACCGTGCCTTGAAGGCGCAGCTCGCCAAGGATCAGGCGACGCTCGCCAAGGATCAGGCGCTGCTTGCCAGTTCGAATTCCGATCTTCAGCGCGCCAAGGATCTTGTCGCCAAGCAGGCCGGTACGCAGCAGACCTACGACCAGGCCGTTGCCGCGCAGAAGGCGGCGGCAGCGACTGTCGATGCCGACAAGGCGACAATCGATGCAGACAATGTCCAGCTTGGCTTTGCCAGGATCACCGCGCCGATTTCCGGCAGGCTTGGCGCGGTCAACGTTGCCGTGGGCGATCTCGTGACCACGAGCAATGGCAGCAGCAGCACTTCGACCCCGCTCGTCACCATCACCCAGATGGATCCGCTGCAGGTGAACTTCAACCTGCCCGAAAGCAACCTTGCGCTGCTGCACAAGGCACTGGCAAAGCCACAGCAAGGGGCAGTGACCCTGACCCAGGACGGCGACCCGACACCCATTGGCAAGGGCACGCTCGATTTCGTCGATTCCAGCGTCGATACCGCTTCCGGCACCATCGCAACGCGAGCCAGCATACCCAACGCCGATCTGTCGCTGTGGCCGGGCCAATATGTGAATGTCGTGCTCGACGCGGGCATCATGCCGCAGATGACGTCCGTCCCCACGGTCGCGGTGCAGCCCAGCCAGAAGGGGCCGTTCGTCTATGTGGTCAAGCCTGACAACACAGTCGAAATGCGGCCGGTGCAAGTGGCGCTGACCGTGGGTCAGAGCGCCGCCATCAGCGATGGCCTGAAAAGCGGCGAGAAGGTTGTTATCGAAGGCCAGACGCGACTGAAGAACGGGGCTGCCGTGCACGAAGGCAAGGCATCCGCCGGATCCGGCGACCAGGCAGCACCCAAGATCGCGCAAGCGGACAAGGCCGGCGAGGCGGCCCAATGATCTCCGAGTTCTGCATTCGCAGGCCTGTCGCCACCCTCCTGATGTCGTTCGCCCTCGTTCTGGGCGGGCTGTTCGCCTACAAGTTCCTCCCGGTGGCCGCGCTGCCCAGTGCCGAATTCCCTGTCGTCAACGTCTCGGCTCAGCTACCCGGAGCCTCGCCGGAAACGATGGCAACGTCGGTGGCGACGCCGCTGATCAAGCAATTCGCCACCATTGCCGGAATCGATTCGATCTCGACCACCAACTCGCTCGGCCAGACCTCGATCGCCATCCAGTTCGTGCTCAACCGCGACATCGATGCCGCGGCCGCGGACGTGCAGGCAGCGATCGCGCGCACGCAAAGATCGCTGCCGCCGCAGATGACCTCGCCGCCGAGCTATCGCAAGGTCAATCCGGCCGACGCGCCGATCCTTTTGATGTCGCTGGTCAGCGATACGGTTCCGCTGACCGATCTCGATGCTTTCGCCGAAAACGTCATCTCGCCGTCGCTGTCGACCATCGACGGCGTGGCGCAGGTCTCCATCTTCGGCCAGCAGAAATATGCAGTCCGCATCCAGATCGACCCGACCGCGCTTGCCGCGCGCGGCATTTCGATCGACCAGCTGCAGGCGGCGATCGCATCCGCCAACTCCAACACCCCGCTGGGCGTTCTGAAGAACAACAAACAGCAGTTGACGATCACGGCCAATACGCAGCTGACCGACGCCGCCGGATTCTCCAACCTCATCATCGCCACCAAGAACGGTCATCCGGTGCGGCTGGGCGAGGTGACACGCGTCGTCGATTCGGTGCAGACCACGACGACTGCAAGCTGGTATGACGGCACGCGCGCGATCATCATGGCGGTGCAGCGCCAGCCCGACGCCAACACTGTCGATGTCGTCGACAAGGTCAAGGCGATGCTGCCGTCCTTCCAGGACCAGATGCCGGCCGCCGCCCAGATCAAGCTGCTCAACGACCGTTCGACCTCGATCCGCCAGGCCGTGGACGACGTGCAGTTCACGCTGCTGTTGACCATCGCGCTGGTGGTCATGGTGATCTTCGTGTTCCTGCGCCGCGTTACGGCGACCATCATCCCGGCCGTGGCGGTGCCGATCTCGTTGATCGCCACGCTCGGCGCGATGTTCCTGTTCGGCTTTTCCATCGACAACATTTCGCTGATGGGCCTGACGCTCGCGGTCGGCCTCGTCGTCGACGACGCTATCGTGATGCTGGAAAACATCTTCCGTCACATGGAGGAGGACGGATTGTCGGCTTTCGATGCGTCGCTGAAGGGCGCGCGCGAAATCGGCTTCACCATCATCTCGATTTCGATCTCGCTGGTGGCCGTGTTCATCCCGGTGCTTCTGATGGGCGGCGTCATCGGGCGCATCTTCAACGAGTTCGCCGTCGTGGTGACGGTCGCCATCCTGGCGTCGATGTTCGTGTCGCTGACGCTGACGCCGATGCTGTGCTCGCGGCTGCTGTCGGTGACCAAGGCCGACCGCGAGGCGCATGGCGATGGCCACAGGCGCGATTTCATCACCCGCGGCTACGACCGGATCCTGAGCTTCTGTCTGCGGCACACTTTCCTGGTGTTCCTGGTCTTCATAGGCACCGCGGCGGCGTCGGTGTGGCTGATCGAGGTCTCGCCGAAGGGCTTTTTCCCGCAGGAGGATATCGGCCAGATATCGGTGACGACCATTGCGCGCCAGGACATCTCGTTCGACGCCATGGCAAAGCTGCAGGGGCAGGTGGCCAGCGTGTTCTCGCATTCGCCCTATGTCGACCATGTTGCGTGGTCGGCGGGCAGCGGCAACAATGCGCTCAACCAGGGGCAGCTTTTCGTCCAGCTCAAGGGCAAGGACCAGCGGCCCAATATCGAGAAGGTGCTTGCGGATCTGCGCAAGCAATTGGCCGGCGTCGCGGGCATCGAGACCTACATGCAGCCTGTGCAGAATCTGAGGCTGGGTTCGCGCTCGTCTGCCAGCGCCTACCAGCTCGTGGTTCAAGGCCTCGACACCGGCCAGACAGACATCTGGGCGCAGAAACTGAATGATGCGATGGCGGCCGATCATGCGACTTTCACCGACGTTACCAGCGATTTGCAGAACAATGCGCTGCAGGCGACGCTGGTGGTGGATCGCGACAAGGCGGCCCAGCTCGGCATCGACACCGACACACTGCGCTCGGCGCTTTATGGCGGGTTCGGCACCGACCAGGTTTCGACGATCTTCGGCTCCGCCGACAGCTACGAAGTCATCACCGAGCTCGATCCCACGATCGAGTGGTCGCCGGAGCGGATGCTGGCCATCCAGATGAGGACGGCGAGCGGCTCCCTGGTTCCGCTTGGCGCCTTCGCCCGGGTCGATCGCACGGCGGGCGCCTTGACGGTCAACCAGCTCGGCCAGCTTCCGGCCGTGACGATCTCCTATAATCTGCCGCAAGGCGTGGCGCTCGGCGACAGCGTGAGCCGCATCGACGCGCTCAAGGAGCAGATCGGCATGCCGGAGACGATCTCGACCAGCTTTGCCGGCACAGCCAAGACCTTCCAGGATTCGCTCGCCAACCAGGGCCTGCTGATCGGCGGCGCGATCCTGACCATCTATATCGTGCTTGGCATTCTCTATGAGAGCTTCATCCATCCGCTCACGATCCTCACAGGCTTGCCATCGGCTGTGCTGGGAGCGGTTGTCGCCTTGCGCTTCGCCGGCATGGACCTGTCCGTCATCGCGGTGATCGGCATCCTGATGCTGATCGGCATCGTCAAGAAGAACGGCATCATGATGGTCGACGTCGCGCTCGAATTGCGACGAGAAGGAATGTCGGCCACCGAGTCCATCCACAAGGCCTGCCTGATGCGGTTCCGGCCGATCATGATGACGACGCTGGCCGCCTTGATGGGCACGTTCCCGATCGCGCTCGGCACGGGCGCCAGCGCGGAGCTGCGCCAGCCGCTGGGCGTCGCCGTTGTCGGCGGTCTGCTCGCCTCGCAGGCGCTGACGCTGTTCGTCACACCGGTAATCTATGTCTACATGGAAAATTTCTCGGGCTGGCTGGTCGGGCTGATGCCGAAGCGCAAGCCCGAATTGCATCTGGTCGAAGCGGGGGATCAGCCTTCGCTGTTCGACGATGATGACGAAATCCGAGGCGAGCCGCAAAAGACGGCCGCGGAGTAGTGTATCCGCGTCGCGCCCACTGGCCCAAGTCGTCATGCTTGCGGCCGGCGGATCCCAGCCGTAGTTTATGACCATGTCCCACGATCATGACCACGACAACGAACTCGATCCGTTTGCCGCCCGCGTGCGCGCGCTGGAAACCATTCTCACCCGCAAGGGATTGATCGATCCGGCCGCGATCGATGTCATCGTCGATACCTACGAGACTAAGATCGGTCCCCGCAACGGCGCGAGGGTGGTGGCCAAGGCCTGGAGCGATCCCGCTTTTGCCGACTGGCTGAAGCGCGATGCTACGGCGGCGATCGGATCGCTGGGCTATACCGGCCGGCAAGGCGAGCACATGCAGGCGGTGTTCAACACCGAAGAGACTCACAATCTCGTCGTCTGCACGCTGTGCTCCTGCTATCCGTGGTCGGTGCTCGGCCTGCCGCCGGTCTGGTACAAGGCGCCGCCCTATCGCTCGCGCGCGGTCATCGATCCGCGCGGCGTGCTTGAGGAATTCGGGCTGACGCTGCCGGCCTCGACAAAGATACGCGTCTGGGATTCGACCGCGGAGTTACGCTATCTCGTCGTCCCGATGCGGCCTCAAGGAACCGAAGGCTGGAGTGAGGAGCGCTTGTCCGAATTGGTAAGCCGCGATGCGATGATCGGCACTGTGCTAGCCCAAAAACCGGAAAAAACGGGGGATCCGGCATGAACGGCCCGCAGGATGTCGGCGGACAGATGGGATTCGGGCCGGTGGCGCCGGAACGGGACGAGCCGTATTTCCATACCGACTGGGAGCGGCGGGCGCTCGGCGTGACGCTCACCGCCGGCGCCATGGGCGCCTGGAATATCGATGAGAGCCGGCATGCGCGGGAATCGCTGCATCCGGCCGACTATTATGCCTCCAGCTACTACCAGATCTGGATCAAGGCGCTGGAAACCCTGCTCAAGCGCCATGGTTTCGTCAGCGAGCGTGATCTCAAGGCAGGCGAGGCGATCGATGCGGCGGCGACGCCCAAAAGAGTGCTGAAGACCGATGACGTTCCGGCCGTGCTGGCCAAGGGCGCTCCGTGCAACCGGCCGGTCGAAACGGCGCCGCGGTTCAGGGCCGGCGACCGCGTGCGGACCAGGAATTTCAATCCGACCGGCCACACCAGGCTGCCGCGCTACGCGCGTGGCAAGCATGGGAGGATCGAAGCGGTGCGCGACGGCTTTGTATTCCCGGACACCAACGCGCATGGGCAGGGCGAGAACCCGCAATGGGTCTATACGGTGGTTTTCGACGGAGCCGAGATCTGGGGCGACGGGGCCGATCCGACGCTGACCGTGTCCATCGATGCCTGGGAGAACTATCTTGAACCGGCCTGAGGCGAACGGGCCTGCCGGTCTGCCCGCCGGCCTCGATGCGCCCGTCTTCGCCGAGCCCTGGCAGGCCGAAGCCTTCGCGATGACGGTGGCGCTGCACGACAAGGGCCTGTTTTCGTGGAGCGAGTGGGCGCAGGCACTGTCGGCCGAAGTGAAGAAACCCGGCGCCGGGGCTGACGGCCATGACTATTACGAACATTGGTTGGCGGCGCTGGAAGCGCTGCTGGCGTCGAAAGGATTGGCCGCCAAGCCCGATGTCGATGCAATGGCACGGGCCTGGGAGCGCGCCGCGCATGCCACGCCGCACGGCAAGCCGATCCTGCTGGAGAACGATCCGCACGCCGTCGGGTGATCGCGCGGACATGGCGCCCGTTCCCTTTACGTTCCCGTCCTCGCCTGATAGGCTGAAGCGCAGGGAGTTCGCCACCAGGCCGCGTCGATGGCGGTGGCGCTATCTTGTCTTTCTCTCGCGAATCCGGTCACACGATCAGATGGAATTTTCACCCCAACAGGACGAGGCGCTGCAGGCGGTCGCGCGCTGGCTCAAGGCCGGCAAGCCGCAATTGTTCCGGCTGTTCGGCTATGCCGGCACCGGCAAGACGACGCTGGCGCGCTATTTCGCCGAACATGTCGACGGCCAGGTGCAGTTCGCCGCCTTCACCGGCAAGGCGGCGCAGGTGCTGCGCTCCAAGGGCGCGGTCAATGCCCGCACCATCCATTCGCTGATCTACAGGCCCAAGGGGGAGGAATCGGTCGAAGACGAGGTGACTGGCAAGACGTCGATGTCGCCGACTTTTTCGCTCAACCGGCAGAGCCCGATCTCGCGTGCGAAACTGGTCATCATCGACGAATGCTCGATGGTCGACGAGCAGCTTGGCCGTGACCTCTTGAGCTTTGGCACGCCGATCCTGGTGCTGGGCGATCCCGGCCAGTTGCCGCCGATCTCGGGCGGTGGCTTCTTCACCGACCACGAGCCGGATTTCCTGCTCACCGAAATCCACCGGCAGGCGCGCGACAATCCGATCCTGCGGCTGGCGCTCGACGTGCGCGAGGGGCGCGAATTCATGCGCGGCGACTACGGCACGGCGCAGGTGATCGGCAAGGAAGACGTCAACCAGGACCTAGTGCTGAGGGCGGACCAGGTGCTGGTCGGCACCAACCGCACGCGCCGCCGCTACAACCAGCGCCTGCGCGAGCTCAAGGGGTTCAATGCCGACTATCCGCAGGCCGGCGACAAGCTGGTGTGCCTGCGCAACGACCCGGCCAAGGGCCTGCTCAACGGTTCGCTGTGGAAGGTGATGACCTCGTCGCGCGAGACGGTGAAACCTGGCATCAACCTCCTGGTGTCGCCCGAAGAGGATGATCCGGACCGCGGTGTCGCCAAGATCAAGCTGCTCAAGGCGGCGTTCGAGGATCCCGACGCCGATATCCCGTGGCAGCAGAAGAAGCGGTTCGATGATTTCGACTATGGCTATGCGCTGACCGTGCACAAGGCGCAGGGGTCGCAGTGGAACGAGATCGTGCTGTTCGACGAGAGCTGGGCGTTCAAGGAAACGCGCCAGCGCTGGCTTTACACCGCGATCACCCGGGCGGCCGAACGGCTGACGATCGTCAGGTAGCGGAGCCCAGTTGTCTGGCGCCGAGCCATTGCCAGGCATCGGCCTCGTCTTTGAAATGCCTGAGTTCGACCGGCGGCGGGGTAGGGAGGAAGTCTCGCGCCTGCGCCGTCCAGTCCGGCTCGCCGATCGCGGCACAACGACCGATATGTTCTGCGGCCTGGACCGCGCCCTGTCGCAGCGTCTCGTCCGATATGTCGCTCCAGTCGACGCCGTCATGATCGATCACGCGCACCAGCACATCGATTCGCGGGTGAAGCGCGTAAGCCGCTTCGAGCAGGCCGAACAGGTTTTCCGCGTCGGCCGCCGAGACATGGCCGACGATATCGATGGCGAAGAGATCCTCACGGTCCGTATCGATGCGCCGGATTGCCGGCACGGCTTCGAGGAAATTCAAGGGATCGTATCCTTTCACAAACGTCATCCGATCTTCTGGAACACCGGAAACCCCCTATCTGTTCCCGTCAAAGGCGGTATAGATGCGCCGAAATCGAGCAGGATCCGAAGCCATGCCCGCAAAGCTTTCCGTCAATCTCAACGCCATCGCCATGCTGCGCAACCGGCGCGACCTGCCGTGGCCTGATGTGATCAGGCTTGGCCGCATCGCGCTTGCGGCGGGAGCACATGGGCTGACGGTGCATCCTCGCCCGGACGAGCGCCATACCCGCCGTTCAGACCTGCCTGAGATCAGGGCCTTGATCGACGATGAGTTCCCGCGGGCCGAATTCAACATCGAGGGCCATCCGACCGAGGATTTCCTGGCGCTTGTGGAAAAGCACCAGCCGGAACAGGTGACCCTGGTGCCCGACGATCCCTCCCAGGCAACCTCGGACCATGGCTGGAACTTCATCGTCGATGCAGCGTTCCTGACACCGATCGTGAGACGCCTGAAGAAGGGCGGTTTCCGGGTCTCGTTGTTCTCCGATGCGGATCCTGCCGGCATAAACGCCGCGCGCGATACCGGTGCCGACCGCATCGAGCTTTACACGGGACCTTATGGCAGTTGCCATGCCGATTCCGCCAAGGCGGCCAAGGAGCTGGAAAGACTGGGAAAAACCGCCGATGCGGCCTTTGTCGCGGGCCTCGAGGTCAATGCCGGGCACGATCTGACCGTGAGCAACCTGCCGGCCTTGGCGCGACGCGTTCCGGCATTGGCCGAAGTGTCGATCGGACATGGGTTGACAGCCGACGCGTTGGAGTATGGCATGGCCGGCACGGTGGGCCGCTTTCTCAGGGCTTGCGGGTGGTAATGGTGGCAGCCTCGCGTGCAAAGCATGGCAGCCATAACGCGACGGTACTTGATATTGCATCGCAGCAAGCGTAGAGCACCGCCCGCTTATCGGAGTGTCGTTCATGGCCCTTGCCAACACTGGTAGTGAGGCAGAAACCGTCGAACAATCGAGCCATCCTGAAATCGAGCAGCACAGCACCAAGGTGTTGATGCTCGGCGCGCTCGGCGTTGTTTACGGCGATATCGGCACCAGCCCGATCTACGCGTTCCGCGAGGCGCTGGTGGCGTCGTCGGGCGGCGAAGTGGCCGACCGTGGCGACATTCTTGGCGTTCTCTCGCTGATCATCTGGTCACTGACGATCATCGTCACCATCAAATACATCATGTTCGTGCTGCGCGCCAACAACCGCGGCGAAGGCGGCGTGCTATCGTTGATGGCATTGGCGCGCGGCAGTTTCCCGAAGCGCTCGGCGATCATCCTGGGCATCGGTATCGTCGGCGCCTCGCTGTTTTTCGGCGACGCCGTCATAACCCCGGCAATTTCGGTGCTGTCGGCGGTCGAGGGCATGAACGTCGTCACGCCGACCTTCCAGCCCTATGTCGTGCCGCTGACACTGGTCATCTTGGCGGTACTGTTTTCGGTGCAGCGCTTCGGCACCGGCGGCGTAGCGCTGATCTTCGGCCCGATCACCGCGGTCTGGTTCCTGGCCATCGGCCTGTCCGGTCTCAACCATATCATCGCCGATCCGGAAATCCTGTGGGCGATCAGCCCGCACTATATCGTCGCCTTCCTGATCAATTCGCCCGATGTCGCCTTCGTCACCATCGGCGCCATCTTCCTTGCGGTCACCGGCGCCGAAGCGCTCTATGCCGATCTCGGCCATTTCGGCCGCAAGCCGATCGTGCTCGCCTGGCTGGCGATCGTGTTCCCTTGCCTGCTGCTCAACTATGCCGGCCAGGGCGCCTTCGTGCTGGCCAAGAACGGCGTGGTCGGGCATCCCTTCTTCGAAATGAACGAAGGCTGGACGCTGATCCCGATGGTGGTGCTGGCGACCGCCGCGACGGTCATCGCCAGCCAGGCGGTGATTTCAGGCGCATTCTCGCTGACCAGGCAGGCGGTGCAGCTCAACATGCTGCCACGGCTGGAAATCCTGCACACGTCGGAAAAACAGTCCGGCCAGATCTACATGCCGCGCGTCAACCTGTTGCTGGCGCTGGTGGTGATGATGCTGGTGGTGGGCTTCGGCGAATCCAGCAGGCTGGCTTCGGCATACGGCATCTCGGTGACCGGCAACATGCTGGTGACCACGGTGCTGCTGTTTGTCGTCATGACCCGCATCTGGAAATGGCGGCTGTGGGTGGCTGTCGCGATGACGGCGTTGTTCGGTTTCATCGATGTCGGCTTCTTTGCTTCCAACATCGTCAAGGTGTTCGAAGGCGGCTGGGCCTCGCTGGCGGTGGCCTTCACCATCGTTCTGGCGATGTGGACCTGGGTGCGCGGCAGCCGTTATCTCTTCGACAAGACCCGCCGCAACGAGATCCCGCTCGATTTCCTGGCCGGCAATCTGTTGAAGAAGAAGCCGCAGCTGGTATCCGGCACCGCGGTGTTCCTGACCAGCGATCCGCTCAGCGCGCCGACCGCGCTGATGCACAGCCTGAAGCACTACAAGGTCCTGCACGAGCAGAATGTGATCCTCTCGGTGGTAACCGCGCCGCAGCCGGTGGTGCCTGACAGCGACCGGGTCAAGATGGAGACGGTCAACGAGCTGTTCATGCGGGTGACGCTGACCTTCGGCTATATGGAGCAGCCCAACATCCCGCGCGCGCTGGCGATCTGCCGCAAGCAAGGCTGGAAGTTCGACATCATGACGACGTCCTTCTTCCTGTCCCGGCGCTCGCTGAAAGCCTCGCCCAATTCCGGCATGCCGGTGTGGCAGGACCGGCTGTTCATCGGGCTGGCGCGCACGGCGGCCGACGCCACCGAATATTTCCAGATACCGACCGGCCGTGTGGTAGAGATCGGCACGCAGGTGGCGATCTGACTGTCTCGATCGCCTTGGGCTGACGCTTCGGGGGGCGGGCATGAGCGGCGAATTGGTGCTTGTCACCGGCGGATCTGGCTTTCTCGGCGCCCACTGTATCCTTGAACTGCTGAAGGCGGACTACCGCGTGCGCACGACTGTGCGCTCGGCCAGGCGGCAAGCCGATGTCCTGGCCATGCTCAAGGCAGGTGGCGTCGAGCCGGATGACAGGCTCTCCTTTGCAATCGCCGATCTCATGAGCGATGCCGGCTGGCCGCTAGCCGCTGCGGGCTGCGACTATGTCCTGCACGTCGCCTCGCCGTTCCCGCCCGGAGTGCCCAAGCATGATGACGAGCTGATCATTCCGGCCCGTGAAGGCGCGTTGCGGGTGCTGCGGGCGGCACGAGATGCCGGCGTCAGACGCGTCGTGCTGACGTCCTCCTTCGCGGCTGTCGGCTACGGCAAGATGCCGCCCGACGGCCGTCCGTTCACCGAGGAGAGCTGGACCGATCCGATGGGAAGGGTCAGCGCCTATGTGAAGTCGAAGACGCTCGCCGAGCGCGCGGCCTGGGATTTTATCGCCGCCGAGGGGGGCGGGTTGGAGCTTGCTGCCGTCAACCCCGTCGGCATCTTCGGGCCTGTGCTTGGCCCGGACCATTCGACCTCCACCGAATTTGTCCAACGCATGATGAATGGCGCCATGCCGGGCCTGCCGCGTCTGTCCTTCGGCGTCGTCGATGCACGCGACGTGGCGGACCTGCATGTCCGCGCCATGACCGATCCAGCTGCCAACGGCGAGCGCTTCCTGGCGGTCGCCGGCGATTTCATGACCGTGCGGGAAATCGCGCAAACCTTGAGAAAGCGGCTCGGCAACGCGGCGAAGCGCGTTTCGACCAGAGAGCTTCCCGATTGGCTGGTGCGCATGGTGGGACTGTTCAATCCGGAAGTCGCGCAGCTCGTGCCTGAGTTGGGCAAGGTCAAGAATGCCACCAATGCCAAGGCGGTGCGCATGCTCGGCTGGAAGCCACGTTCGCGCGAAGACGCGCTGGCTGCGACCGGAGAGAGCCTTATTCGGCACGGCCTGATCAAAACATCGAAGTAGGGCGGAGAGTCGAGAACAGACTTCCCGCCGCGTGGATTTCAACCTGCCAGGGCAGCCTTGTTCGCCTCGAGGAATTGTCTCAACGTCCTTGGCGTCCTGCCGGAAAGCATCTCGATCGCGTCCGTCACCATGGCGATGCGGCCGGCCCGCGTGTTGACGTCGAAGGAAACGATGACGCCGGCAAAATCCTCGGGAACGCCTGATGCCTTTACCCCTTCGGTCAGGACATCATCCGAAACCTGCACGACATCGAGCGGCTTGCCGGTGACTTCGCTGACGAGGGCGGCGATCTCTGCCGTCGTGTACGCTTGCGGGCCAGTCAGCGTGTAGGTTTTGTTGTCGGTCGTGCCAGAAGCGAGACCGGCGGCGATCGCCGCTGCCATGTCTTCGCGTGCGCCATGGGCGATGCGGCCTTCGCCGGCGGACGTGTACCAGTGCCCCGAGGCGATCGCGTGCGGCAGCGCCATGAACAGGTTCTCCTGGTACCAGCCGTTGCGGAAGATCGTGTAGGGGATGCCGCTCGCCTTGATTGCCTGCTCGGTGCTGTAGTGGTCACCGGCAAACAGGACCGGCGACACCGGTTCCGGGTTGGGCATCGAGGTGTAGAGCAGGTGCAAAACGCCGGCGTTTTTGGCCGCCGCGACTGCATTCTCGTGCTGCTTCAGGCGCTTGCCGCTTTTGAGATCGAGATCGCCGGTCGAAATGATCAGCGCCTTGTCGGCACCCTTGAACGCGGTTTCCAGCGAAGCGGAGTCGTTGAAGTCTGCGGCCCTGACAACGAGGCCGCGCACCGCCAAATCTGCCAGGCTTTCGGGATTGCGCGTGGTGGCGATGATCTTTGCAGGCGGAGTTTTATGCGCGTCCAGGAGATAGCGGATGACGCCGCGGCCAAGCTGGCCGGAGGCGCCGGTGACGAGAAGGGTTTCGGTCATCGGAGATCCTGATTTGTGCCGAAGCGGCGGGTGCTCTAGTGGTCTCAGAAAGAGACCAGCACTAAAATAGGAATTGACCTGCCACCGTAAAGGAGGCAGTTTTTCGGGAGGTAGGCACATCCAGGGAACCAGCGATGGACGGCAAGGTCACCAATCTGAAATCGAAGCTGGAGACCTACAAAGCGATGAGCGGGGGCGGTAATTTTGCCGACTGTCCGGTTCGCAATGTCATCCAGGGCGTCAGCGGCAAATGGAGATCGCTGCTGGTGATGGCGCTGGCTGAAAGGCCGTATCGCTTCGGTGAGTTGCGGCGGCTGGTGCCCGACATTTCGCAGCGCATGCTGACCCAGACACTGCATGATTTGCAGCGCGACGGCTATGTGCATCGTGAAGTGTTCCCGACCAAACCACCGAGCGTTGAATACAGCCTGACCGATCTCGGGCGCTCGATGTTCGGCGCCTTTCATCAACTGATCCTATGGGCCGAACTCAACCATGATGCGGTGCGCGAAGCGCGTGCGGATTTTGATGCCGCCCAGGCATAAGCCGCGGGGTGGCGCCGCGACGCCGCGCATTCGCCGCAGTTCCTCGCCTCAATGGTGGCCGGCACGGTGGTCCATCCGTTCAGGCGAACTGGGCTGGCGGAAGCGCGCTGGCCGGATCGTTCTTGCGAATGACCGTCGAAAGATACGATCCCTTCGCCCGCAGGAAGGCATGCAGGCGCAGTGGATAGTCCTGCGCCACGGCATGCTTGACGGACGGGCGTCCACTCAATGCCTGGCGCCAGGCCTGGACGAGCGGTTTGCCGTCCAGAATGCCGAAATCGCCGATCCGGTCGAAGGTATCGATGTAGCGGAAGACAGGGCCGTAGACTGCGTCGACGAGCGAAAAGCGCCCGCCTTCGAACCATGGTCCAGTCCGGCCGGCTTCGCCCGCCAATTCGGTCTCCACACGATCGAACATTTCCGACAGCGTCCGAGACTCGGCAAGGAATCCTGCCTCGGTCGACGCCGAATAGAACCGGCCGACGGCGTTGAGGATGGCTGAGCCATACTCGATCCAGGCACGATGCCGGGCACGGGCATAGGGGTCGGCCGGGTGGAGGGGATTGGCCTCAGTTTCTTCGAGGAATTCGAGGATGACGGCGGATTCGAAGATCACCGTTTCATCGTTCCCCCGCTGCACGCGCAGCAGCGGCACCTTGCCGAGCGGCGAGACCGCCTTGAACCAGTCAGGCTTGTTGGCGAGGTCGATGTCGACGCGCTCGAACGGCACGCCTTTCTCGGCCAGCGAGATCGCCGCACGCTGGACATAGGGGCAAAGGGGATGGCTGACGAGAATGAGGGTGTTGGCATGCTTCATCGGATTTGCCTCTCAATATCGATGCATTCGCATCTATCTAGATGCAAATGCATTGGTCGTCAAGCTTGATGCAATTGCATCTATCTCTTATGATGCCGTCATGATCGAGACAGCCATGCCATCGCCGGAGGCCATCAAGACCTGGGCACGCCTGATGCGGGTATCACGCCAGCTGGTGGAACGTGCCGAAGACGCGCTGAAGGAAGGCGGCCTGCCGCCGCTTGCCTGGTATGACGTGCTGCACGAACTCGCTGAGGCGGGCGAGGGCGGCTTGCGGCCGTTCCAGCTGATCGAACGAACCCTGTTCGCGCAGTATAATATTTCGCGGCTGCTGGCCCGACTTGAAGCCGATGGGTTTGTCGAGAAGCTGCCGGTGGCTGATGACGGCCGCGGCCAAACCGTCCGCATCACGGCCAAGGGACGAGAGACGCGCCGCCGTATGTGGGCCGTCTATGGCAGGTCGATCGCGGAGCTGGTTGGCGACAAGCTTTCGCCGCAAGAACTGAACACGGTATCGGCCTTGCTCGGGCGGTTGCGCGATCCGCCAGCCGGCGACTGAACATACGCGTTGCGCGGCTGCGGGGACACGGGAAAGACATTTCGTCATTTTGGCCTTGCGCCGATCTTCGGATTGCGCAATATGCCGAACCGTAACGTACGGTACTGAGCTCGGGCGATCTACGGCTCTACCATCAAACGGGAACAGAGCGTGTTGCAGGCAAATGCCGATATCGACAACGGCGAAGCGCTGACGGAGCGTCAGAAGGCGGTCCTGGATGCAGCGCTCCGCCTGCTGGTCGAAGAGGGCGACAATCTGACCATGACCGCAGTGGCGCGGCGGGCGAGCTGCTCCAAGGAAACGCTCTACAAATGGTTCGGCGACCGCGACGGACTGCTGACGGCGACGGTGCAATGGCAGGCCTCGAAGGTGCGGGTGACGGCGGTCGACGGCAGGGGGCTCGACCTTGCGTCGTTGGCCGCGAGCCTGGAGCGATTTGCTTCCGACTGGCTGAAGGTCATTTCCAGCGACACTTCGATCGCACTCAACCGGGTGGCGGTCGGCCATGCCGGTTCGGGCAAGGATGATCTTGGCGCGGTGGTGCTGGAGAACGGGCGCTTTGCCCTCGCCAAGCGCCTGAAGCCGGTGCTGGAGGCCGGCCGCCAGGCCGGGCTGCTCGATTTCTCGGACGCCGAGACGGCGTTCCGTACGTTTTTCGGGCTGGTCGCCCGCGACGTGCAGATCCGTCTCTTGCTTGGCGACCGGCTGGAATTGACTGAGGCGGCGATCGGCGGTGATGCCGTCCGCGCGACGCAGCAGTTTCTCGCTCTTTTCGGAGCAAAAACCGGGCCGCAAGGCCTCTGATCTTCAAACGGGAAGGAAGACAAAAATGCGCGTCTATTACGATCGTGATGCCGATCTCAACCTGATCAAGGGCAAGAAGGTCGCCATCATCGGCTATGGCAGCCAGGGCCGGGCGCATGCGCTCAACCTCAAGGATTCCGGCGCCAAGGAGATCGCCATCGGCCTCAAGGCCGGATCGGCGACCGCCAAGAAGGTCGAGGCCGACGGGCTCAAGGTGATGAGCGTGGCCGACGCCGCCAAATGGGCCGACCTGATGATGATGGCGACGCCCGACGAATTGCAGGCCGACATCTACAAAAACGAGATCGCGCCGAACATCCGCGACGGCGCGGCAATCGCCTTCGCGCATGGCCTCAACGTGCATTTCGGCCTGATCGAGCCGAAGTCGACGGTCGACGTCGTCATGATCGCGCCGAAGGGGCCCGGCCATACGGTGCGCGGCGAATACCAGAAGGGCGGCGGCGTGCCGTGCCTGGTCGCCGTCAACCAGGATGCTTCGGGCAACGCACTCGACCTCGCGCTCTCCTACGCCTGCGGCGTCGGCGGCGGCCGTTCGGGTATCATCGAGACCAATTTCCGCGAGGAATGCGAGACCGATCTGTTCGGCGAGCAGGTCGTGCTGTGCGGCGGCCTGGTGGAGTTGATCCGCGCCGGGTTCGAGACGCTGGTGGAAGCCGGCTATGCGCCCGAAATGGCCTATTTCGAGTGCCTGCACGAGGTCAAGCTGATCGTCGACCTGATCTATGAAGGCGGCATCGCCAACATGAATTACTCGATCTCGAACACCGCCGAATGGGGCGAATATGTCTCGGGGCCGCGCATCATCACCGCAGAGACAAAGGCCGAGATGAAGCGGGTGCTGAAGGATATCCAGACCGGCAAGTTCACCTCGGAGTGGATGCAGGAATACCGTGCCGGCCTGTCGCGTTTCAAGGGCATCCGCCGCAACAACGACAGCCATCAGATCGAGGAAGTCGGCGCCAAGCTGCGCGCGATGATGCCGTGGATCTCCAAGAACAAGCTGGTCGACAAGGCGAAGAACTGAGCGATCCACGCTCCAAAAGAAACGGCGCCGCGCGGCGCCGT
This sequence comes from Mesorhizobium sp. B2-6-4, assembly GCF_006441495.1. Lineage (NCBI taxonomy): Bacteria > Pseudomonadati > Pseudomonadota > Alphaproteobacteria > Hyphomicrobiales > Phyllobacteriaceae > Mesorhizobium > Mesorhizobium sp. B2-6-4. The sequence goes on along the minus strand of NZ_VFUE01000013.1, from coordinate 31,435 downwards.
TTTTTATTGCAGGATTGTGCGGCCTGGCTCAGCGATAGGGCGAGTAGCACTGCTGGCGTGGGCCGTTATAGGGCTGGAAGGTGTTGTCGTAAGCGCGATACGAGCGGTATCTGTTGTAGCACCACCGGACATGGGCGCTCGACAGCCGGCCGGCGCGATAGTAGCGGCGCGGCGGTGCATCGTAGTAATTGTAGTTGTTGTACATGCTGCCGAGGCCGAGCCCCAAGCCAAGCCCCAGGATCGCGGCGCCGGCGCTGTCATCATAGTAGCGGCCGCGATAATGGTGGCGGCGCCAACGCCAATCATCGCCGCCGTTCCAGTGACGACCGCTCCAGTGACGGCCGCCCCAATCGCCGCGGTTCCAATTGCCGTGGTTCCACCCGCCCGACCGGCGCCATCTCCAGTCGTTGTTGAAGCTCCGGTTGTTGCCGCCGGCCCAGCTGTCACGCACAGGCGTGACCGTCGGCGCCGCGGTGCTGGCTGGGATCGACAGCTCCGGCTGAAAGATTGGTCCGGCAGCGGATGGTGCCGTGATGCCGGAGAAGATACCGAGCGCTATCAGCCCGGATTTGACTGTGGAAGAAAAGAGCGCGTTCATTGCACTTCTCCAAGAGAACAGGCCCCACGCCGACCCTGGGATGGGCCCACTGTGGGTCTTTGCGTCTGAACGGCGGATGAACGGAAAGGTTCCCTCAACCATGGCGCGAGGCGCGCCAGGATCAATCGATTCCAGCTGGTGGTTGCCCGGCCTTGTTTTCTGCCGCGCTTGCGGGCAAAGGTCATGATATGTCGCTGCGTCTTGCAACCTTCAATGTCGAGAACCTGATGAACAGGTTCGATTTCTCCGGATACCGCAACCAGCTCAACGAGGACCGGACGCTGGCTCTCTTCGATATCCAGAGCGAGGCCGAGTACAAGATGCTGGAGCAGGCCCGCGCCATCGCGCAGTCGGACGACATGCGGCAGCTGACGGCGCTGGCCATAGCGGCCACGCGCGCGGATATCATCTGCATGCAGGAGGTCGACAATATCGAAGCCCTCAAGGCGTTCGAATATGGCTATCTTTTCAAGATGGTGGGGCAGGGCTACCGCCACAAGTACACCGCTGCCGGCAATGATTCGCGCGGCATCGACGTCGCCGTGATGATGCGCAGCGAGACCGCGCAGGGCCAGCCCATCGAATTCGTGCGCATGACCAGCCACGCCTATGTGACCTATGAACAGTTCGGGCTGCACACGCCGGAGCTGGCGGCGCTCGGCAACCAGCCCAATGAACGTATCTTCCGGCGCGACTGCCTGGAAGTGGACATTACCGTGGGCGGCTCGCCGCTGACGCTCTATCTCGTGCACTTCAAGTCGATGGGCTCGCCCCGCAACGGGCTCGACGGGCGTGAAGCGACGATGCCGATCCGCATCGCGGAGGCGCAGGCGGTGCGCCGGATCATCGAGGAGCGCTTCGGGGCGGATCATGCAGCCGACAAGCGCTGGGCGATCTGCGGCGACATGAACGATTACCGCCAGCGCGTGAAGATCGCCGGCGACGAATTCGACGGCTATCGTTTCGAGGTGGTCGACGAGAACCTGTCCTGCATCAACGTGCTGACGGCCGGCGGTTTTTGCGAAAACGTGGTCGAGAGGCGGCCGGAAATGAACCGCTGGACCTTCTACCACACGCGTGGGCCGCAAGAGCGGCATTTGTGCCAGCTCGATTATATCCTGCTGTCCAAGGGATTGGCGGCTAAGAACGCCACCGCCGTCCCGGACATCATCCGCAACGGCCAGCCCTGGCGCACGATCTTTCCTGCCGGCCAGGAAGTGGAGCGCTTTCCGCGCGCCGGCTGGGACCGGCCGAAGGCATCGGACCATTGTCCGGTGGCGATCACGCTGGACATGGCCTGAACCGTGAGCTTCGACCTGCCGCGCAATGTCATTTTGCCGGTCGACGCCGTCGATGTCAGGCTCGACCCCGGCCCGCATCCTTTCGCGCTGGACAATGCCGAGGCGATCGCCGCGAACTGGCAGCACGAGATCGCGGCCAACCCCGCGCTGTTCGACGGTCCCGTGGTGCTGCTCTCGCGACTTGCCTGGCGCGACAATCGCCTCGTCGGCCGGTGCCACGCGGTCAACTACTCCACCTTCATGCTCTGGCGGAAGCGGCGCGAGAATTCGGGCGCCGAGCACGCCTATGCCCATGCCATGCTCGTGGCCGGCGACAATGCGCTGGTGGCGATTCGCATGGCCGCCCACACCGTTACTGCCGGCCGCGTCTATTTCGCCGCCGGTTCCTTCGAACCGGCCGATTTTCGCGATGGCCTCGTCGATGTCGATTTCAATATGATCCGCGAGGTGCGGGAAGAAACCGGCCTCGACATTTCAGGCGCCGCACGCGGCCTGCATTACCATGCCCTGTCGACGGAAAGCGGCACGGTGATCTTCCGCCGATACCGGGTTCCCGAGCCCGCCGAGGAGATCGCGCGGCGCATCTCGGCCTTCGTCGCAACCGAGGCCGAACCGGAGATCGTCGGTCCGGTCATCATCCGCCACGCCGCCGACCTGCCGCACGGGCTGATGCCGCACATGAAGCCGCTGATCGAGTGGCATTTTGCGAACGCGGACTAAACCTTACCTTCCGTGCTGATCGCCAATGCCGGCATACGAAGGTCTGAGTGGCTGCCTGCAACCCCAAACATCGGGTGCGTGCGCGGACAATCGTCTCGATCAGGATGTGTTGCCACTGTTTGCAGGCCGCATTCTGCCTTTCGACCTCGACGCGTCGCGCGCCTATGCCGACCTCATGGTAAAGGCGAGAGCCTCAGGCAAGGCGATCGGCAATGCGGATGCCTACATCGCGGCCACGGCCGCAGCAAACGGTCTTACGGTCGCCACCCGCGACACCGGCCCATTCGCGGCCGCCGGATTGAATACGATCAATCCCTGGGAAACAGCGTCGTAGCCGCGCCTTTGCTTTCCAATCGCCTTATTCATGCCGCAGCGCGTCGATCGGGTCGAGCCTGGCGCCGCGCAGCGCCGGGAAGAAGCCGAAGACCATGCCGATCAGCGCGGAAAAGCCGACGGCGAGCAGGATGACTGCCGGGCTCGGCGCAAAGGGAATGGCCAGCGTCGCCGAGGCGAGACCGGCCAGCGAGAGCCCGATCAGGATGCCGATGATGCCGCCGAGCAGCGACAGCACCGTCGCCTCGACCAGGAACTGGATGAGGATGTGCTTTTCATGCGCGCCGATGGCGAGCCTGATGCCGATCTCGCGGGTGCGCTCGGTGACCGACACCAGCATGATGTTCATGATGCCGATGCCGCCGACCAGCAGGCTGACGCCGGCGACCGCGCCCAGCATGCCGGTCATGGTGGTGGTGGCGCTGGCCATGGCATCGGCGATCTGGGTCATGTCGCGGATCGCGAAATCGCTTTCGCGGTCGGGCGTGAGGCGTCTGGCGTCGCGCAGAATATCCTCGACGCGCGGCTGCAGCTCGCTGGTCGGGGTGCGGTCGTCGGCGGCGACGTAGATGTTGTCGATGTTGCGGTTGCCCGCAATGCGCCGCTGATAGGCATGCAGCGGCATCAACACGACATTGTCCTGGTCCTGGCCGAAGCCGGTATAGCCCTTCGGCTCGAGCAGGCCGATGATCTTGCAGGAGGTGCGGTTGACGCGGATGATTTCGCCCTCCGGGTCGCCGGCACCGAAGAACTGCTGGCGCACCGTCTCACCGATCAGGCATACGCCGGTGCCCGAGCGGGTCTCGGACTCACTGAACGAACGGCCTGAGACCAGTTTCCAGTCGCGAGCATCGAGATAGGCACTGTCGGTGCCGGTGACGCCGGAGGTCAGGCTCTCGGTACCGAAGATGACGCGGACCTGCTTCTGCGAGGCCGGCGAAATGGCGCGTGCGCCTGTCAGATGGGCAATGAGCGCGGCAAGATCCTTTTCGGTGAGCGGACGGACGACCTGGTCGAGCCCGCCCGGGCCGCCGGGACCGGCCGGGCGGCCGGAGCGCACAACCAGAAGATTGCTGCCGAGCTTGGCGATGTCGTCCTTGACCTTGGCGGTGGTGCCGGCGCCAATGGTGAGCATGGCGATGACCGCGGCGACGCCGATGACGATGCCGAGCAAGGTCAGGAACGAGCGCAGCATGTTGCGGCGGATCGAGCGCAAGGAGAGGCGGACGGTTTCCCAGAGCATTGTCAGGCCACCTCGACGGTCATGGTGTCGGAGGCGACATGGCCGTCGAGGAAGCGCACCGTGCGCTCGGCATATTCGGCGACGTCGGCCTCGTGGGTTACCATGGTGATGGTCAGGCCAAGCTCCTTGTTCAGTTGCGTCAGCAACTCCATGATCTCGTGCGTGCGGGCAGTGTCGAGATTGCCGGTCGGTTCGTCGGCGACGAGCAGCGTCGGCCTCGTGACAATGGCGCGCGCGATCGCCACGCGCTGTTGCTGGCCGCCGGAAAGCTCGGCCGGAGTGTGATGCTCGCGACCGACAAGGCCGACTTGCGCCAGCGCCTGCATGGCAAGATCGCGGCGCTCGCGGCTGGCCACGCCGCGATAGATCAGCGGCAGTTCGACATTTTCCGCCGCCGTGGTGCGCGCCAGCAGATTATAGCCCTGGAAGACGAAGCCGACATAGAGGTTGCGCAGCATGGCGCGGCGGTTGCGGTCGAGCCGGCCGGCATCGACGCCCATGAAGGAATAGGTGCCGGCGGTCGGCGTGTCGAGGCAGCCGATGATGTTCATCGCCGTCGATTTGCCGGAGCCGGACGGGCCCATGATGGCGACGAATTCGCCGCGCCGGATCGCCAGGTCGACGCCGGCCAGCGCGTGCACCTTGGCTTCGCCATGGCCGTAGCTCTTCCAGACCTTGTCGAAGGTGATGAGGGGGGCGCCCATCGCCACGAAGTCAGCTCCGCTGCTGCGAGGCCGTGATGACCTGCGCCCCCTCTGACAGGCCCGAGGTGATCTCGGTCAGCTCGCCGTCGGTCGAGCCGATCCTGACGTTGACCGGATGCGGACGGCCTTTCTCCAGCACGTAGAGCATGCGTGAGCCGTCGGTCGGCGGCGCTGCCGCCTGGCGCTGGCGATTGCCGCCGGGACGTCCCATGCGGCCGGTGAACAGGTCGCTCAGGCTCCAGCCGCGGGCGGCCTGCTGCGCAGGACGATAGCGGAAGGCGGAGGAGGGGACGGTCAGCACGTCCTTGGCCTGCCGGGTGACGACCGAAACAGTGGCCGTCATGCCGGGGCGCAGCAACAGCTCGTTGTTGTCGACCTCGAGCCGCGCATTGTAGGTGACGACGCCGTCGGTGGTGACCGAGGCGTAGGAGATGTCGCGGATCTCGGCGTCGAACGGCCGCTCCGGGAAGGCATCCACGGTGAAGCGGGCATGCTGGCCCGGCTTCACCGCGCCAATATCGGCTTCGTCGACCGCCGCCACCAGTTCCATGTTCCTGAGATCGGCGGCGATGATGAACAGCACCGGCGCCTGCAAGGAGGAGGCGACCGTCTGGCCGGGGTCGACAGAGCGCGTCAGCACGATGCCGTCGATCGGCGCATAGATGGTGCTGTTGGCAAGGTCGGTCTGCTGCGATTTCAGGTCGGCGTTGGCGATGGCGAGATTGGCCTCGGCGCTATCGAGCGCTGCCTTCGAACGGTCGCGGGTCGCGGTCGCCGCTTCGAGCGACTGGTCGGTGGCCATGCCGCGCTTGGTGAGGGCGGCGGCGCGCACGAGCGCGCTTTCATTCTCGGCCAGCGTCACGGTGGCGTCCGCGACATTGGCGGCGGCCGCCTTGGCGGATGCCTCGGCGCGTTCGATCTGCACCTGCAGCTTGGCGGTGTCGAGCGCGGCCAGCACATCGCCCTTCTTGACCTGCTGGTTCTCGTTGACCGAGACTGAACGGATGATGCCCGAGAGCTGGCTGGAAATGTCGACCTGGGTGAGGGGCTGCAAGGTGCCGGTCGCCGAAACCTCGACAGTGAGGTCGGCCTTGGCGGCGGGCGCCGTCGTATAGTCGATCTTGACCGGCGAGCCGGCATACCACTGGTAGCCGGCAAAAGCCGCGACAAGGACGATCAGCGCCAGCAGCGCATAGAGCCAGCCGCGGCGGCGATTCTTGCGCCGCCCCGTCTGGTCGAGCCCGAGCGCGGTCTCGATGGCGGAATCCGATTCCGTCTTTGGCAGATTGACAATCTGGTCCACGCCGGACCCCCTGAAGCGCAATAAGTCCCTATGAGTGCACAGATCAGTGCTAATGGTTCGAATATCAAATTAAATTTCGCTCATGTTGGGATTGAGGCAGAAATTCGGATCAAAGCGGAAGGTTTCCTCCATGAGACGCGATTACTTGCTTTACGATGTGTTTACGACCGATCGGCTGGCCGGCAACCCGCTGGCGGTGGTGTTGGACAGCGGCGGACTGGACACGGCTGCGATGCAGGCCATCGCACGAGAGTTCAACCTGTCGGAATCGGTGTTCGTGCTGCCGCCGGACAATCCCAAGCACCGCGCCCGTATCCGCATCTTCACGCCCGATTATGAAATGCCTTTCGCCGGCCACCCGACCGTGGGCTCGGCGATCGCGCTGGCCGAACTGGCCGATATCGCGCTCGCTGAAATGGCCGACAATGACGGCGCTGCGAGCATTTTCGTGCTGGAGGAAAACATCGGCCCGGTGCGCTGTGCCGTCAGCAAGCACGATGGCGCCACCTTCGCCGAATTCGACCTGGCGAAGCTGCCGGAGCCGCTGAAGCTCGAAGCCGACCCGGTGGCGATCGGCGCCGCCCTTGGCCTGGCGCCGCACGAGATCGGTTTCGAGAATCACCGCGTCGCGTTCTGGTCAGCCGGCGTGCCCTATGTGACCATACCGGTGGCCAATCTGGAGGCGGCCGGCCGGATCCGGCTCGACAACCAGGCCTGGTCGGAACTGGCGCCCCGCAAGAGCGAATGGGCCTTTGCCAGTCCCTATGTCTATTGCCGAGAGACGGTGAACCACGAGAGCGCCTTCCATGTGCGCATGATCGTGCCCGGCACGCCTTCCTACGAGGACCCGGCGACCGGCTCGGCGGCGGCGGCTTTCGCCGGCGCCGTCATGCATTTCGACGCTCCGACGGATGGCGTTTCGCAGCTGTGGATCGAACAGGGGCTGGAGATGGGGCGGCCCTCGCGTATCCGCCTGGAACTAAGTGTACAGGGCGGAAAACTGGTCTCGGCGCGCATCGGTGGCAACGCGGTCAAGGTGGCGGAAGGCAAGCTGTTCGTCTGACCATCTGCGTCACTTCGGCGATTTGTCGGGAAATGATTCCGGCAGGGCTGGACAGGACCGGCATCGGCGGCTATATGCCCGCCAACGCCGGTTTTTGCCGGCCGAGTGGGTGCGTAGCTCAGTTGGTAGAGCAGCTGACTCTTAATCAGCGGGTCACAGGTTCAATCCCTGTCGCACCCACCACTAAGTCCTTGAAAAACCGCTGTATTTCCAATCACCTAAAATAAATCAGCAGGCACTGTGTTTCAAAGTGTGTCGGCCTCCATCTGGTCGATCGCCCGCTTCAGAGACTTCAGGCTGTTGTGGGAATAGCGACGGGTCATTGAGTCCGTCTTATGCCCCATCAGGTCCTGGGTCGTCTTGTCTGCCACGCCGGACTGAAGCAGCCAGCTGGCAAACGTATGGCGTAGATCATGAATGTGAAGCTTCGGCATGCCCGCCCGCTTGCGGATGCCCAACCACCTCTTCGCAAAGCTGTACTGTGGTTTACCCTCCTCTTCTCCAATGAACACGTATCCCTTCCGCTGGTCCTTCGGTGTGTGTGCGAGTGTGTCGCGCACCTCCTGACGGAGCGGTATTCGCCTGGGGCTGCTGTTTTTCACCCGCTCGCCGTCCAGTTGTATGGCAGTCAGCTTGGGGTTTATCTCGCTCCACTCAAGCTTCATGATTTCCTGGTGCCTCATACCGGTCCAGACGGCCAGTGTGATGAACAGGCGCTGTTCGTGGTTGTTGCAGGCCGCCAGCAGCTTGTCGTAATGGTGACGCTGCAGATAGACCTCCCGCCTCGTGGCGTCGGGAATGTCGCCCTTGTCAACCTCCTTGACGGCGTTGTAGGTGACACCGCAGTCCAGTCTCCTTTTCGCAAACGTGAGCAGCAGGCTCAGGAAGGCGAGGTCGCGCCGAAGCTGGACCGTCTTGCCAGTCTTCAGCTTCTCCTTGATATAGGTCTTCACCTTCGCTTCATCTAGTACGCGCAGAGCGACATCGCCCAGCACCTCGACGACGTTGGTCAAACTTGTCGTGTAGTGGCGCTTGGTGTTCTTCGAATACGGCCGGCGCCGGGGGTGCGCAAAGAGCAGCTCCGTCGCCTTGATGATGCGGATGTCGGTGTCGAGAAGAAGAGCGTCGTTCAGCTCTTGTTCAAGACGGTCTGCCTCCGACTGAGCAGCCTTTGGACATTTAAGCCCAGTTGATTTTCGGACGGTGTCGCCCCCGACGCGGAGGCGCGCTTGGTAGATTGCTGATCCTTCTCTAAGGTAAATGTCGGCCATTCCTGGACCTTCCTCTGTTTGTGAGAAACATCCATGTTGTTCAGCCAATGGTCGACTTCTGTCAAGCGGAAGCGGAACTGTCTGCCGATCCTCGCCGCCCCTGGTATCATGCCGCGAGCGGCCCAGTAGCGAATGGTCCTATCAGACACGGCTAGCCTATCCGCCAGCCGCTTTGTTGAAACCCAAAGCACGATACCGCCGCCCAACCCTGAATGTTTATAGATGGTGGCTTCTGTACCGTATTGGGACAGCATTTCAAGAGAAAATTCACGAACGGTAACAAAAATTAACAAATTATTGATGCGACCTATTAAACCTCGCTAATATGCGAACCACGTCGGGGTGGACGGGCTCCCCCAGCTTCTCTAATAACTTGACGCCGTCCTTTATGACTTTAAAGGACGGCGTCAAAGCAAACATATCTTCATCATCATAATGAAGATCGAGCTCGGTAGCGAGCTCAAGTAGGAGATTAGAAATCGTCTCCTTATCCGCGTTTGTCAGGTTCTCGTTCTCCGGCATGTCCAGCAATTTCGTCCACCCGTTTCTTTTTCGTGCCGTGGGCGGGGAAGCCTACTATCACTCCCTTTCTGTCTCCATCAGCACATACGCCACACTGTGTACAACTTACATCCGTATAAGTCGCAGGGCAGACAGCGATTTTCCTACCTTTTGGAGTGTAGTTCGCTAGTCGTTTGACCCTGCGTCTGTAATCACTCAGACTTTCGTCCTTTTTCCTTCCGTATTCCGAATGCAACACGACCGCTACTGGGAGTTCCAGATCGGCTAGCTCGTCGGCCTTGTCTATACTGTCGGCCGACATGTTGATGTTTAAGCCTTCTGCCGCCGCTTCCCTGATAATTGCGAGATTTTCAAGGCTCGGTGGCTTGTGTGTAAAGATTATGGCGCGCTTCCCCTTGCTTGCTTTAGCTATCTTTAAAATACCTTCACGGTCAATATTGTCGCGCTCCCCTGGCAAGTCCCCAGCCTGACCATATCGCCAGATTGCGCCGCGATTAAGCTTGCGGATCGGCTTCAGAGCCTCGTCCAAATCGGAGCCTCGCGCGCCGGAGGTAACCTGGTCCCAGTGCAGCTTCAACGGCCCGGTCATGGCATAGCAGCCGCCCTGCTTTAACGGGCAACTGTCTGGACAGGTTTCACGCGAACTGGTCATCACCGGCATCGGCCCGGTCTTCACGTTCCGAGAGATCGGGGTCGTGTGGTAGTGCATCTTTTCCTCGCAAAAGAAAAAGGGCGCCCCGAGGGACGCCCTTTTGTTCACGCTGGTTGGTGGTTGGTGTTGGCTAGTTCAGCAGCCGCTTAGTCCAGGCCTTCAGGCGGCCGAAGATGCCAGGGCTGCTGGGTTCGATGTTGCTCCAATCGGGCAGACCGTCGTCGTCCTCCTCGTCATCGTAGAAGGTCGAGTAGACCGGCTCCGGGAAAGCATGCTTGGCTTTCTCTTCTGGCACCTCATCGACGATGGTGTAGCGACAGGCTCTGCCCTTGGCCTGGTCGTCGGGCGGGAAGGCCACAACGTCGGCGGGGCTGATCTTGAGGATCAGCACATGTCCTGCGTGCCCCGCATAGAGGGGTAGGTAGTCCCAGGAGCAGAAATGCAGGCCCGCCGAGCAGGTGCGGAACCGATCGAGATCGCACTGGTTCCTGGGAAGGAAGATTGTCGATCCAACGGTGTTCAAGGTCCTCCCGTCGTGGAACGACAGATAGTCCTTGTTCACTTTCTTGTAGGCCAGGAAGAAGCCGTCCGGGGTGATCGGCATGTTGCCATGCTCGAGCCATTCGAACAGGTGTTCGCGGATCTCGTGGTCCGGGTTGAGCTGCAGCCGCTTCAGGAAGTTGATCCACGGCGTGGCCGGCTGTTGCCTCTTCAGGAGATCGATGATCCGCATGGTGAGGTGGTTATGGAGCGCCTTGCCGTCGTAGGTCAGGCCGTCGTAGCCGACCCGAACCAGGGCGTCCTCATAGAGAAGGTACTTGCGGAGCGCCGCGGCCATATCGAAGTCCTCTTCGCCGACTTCGCCACCCTCCACGAGCCGCTGTTTGATCAGCTCGAAGTTTGGGTGGCTGCTGTCGATGCACTTGAGATCTCCGCCGACGAAGGCGGAGATCGTATTCCCGGAAACGACGTGCGGGACCATGGTGGATTACCTCGCGATGAGTTTGAGATAGTGGGTCAGGTGCTCGTCATTGTTGGCGAGCACGTTGAGCAGCGGGTAGCCGGCCACCAGCTTGGCGAACCTCGCGTGGAAGTCTGTCGTGACGCTCGGCAGGCTCTTGCCGGTCACCTCGACCCACAACTGGGAGAGCAACAGGTCCTCATAGGTGTTCGAGGACATGTTGATGGCCTTCTGGAGAAGGTCTCGCAGTCGCTTCGGCAGCTGATCCAGCTTGCGGCCCAGAATGTTGACCAGGCGGTCGTTTCGGAAGCTGGTCACGTCGCTCTTGACGGCGTGAGCCTTGGCGTTGAAGCCGGCGACGGTGTCCTTGAGGAGCTGGTCGAGGTGGATCCAGCCAGGGCGGTCCTTCGGCAGGTTGCGCTGGTTCTTCATCAGGACGATGACAGACTGGTCATGCTTGATGGCGTCGATGTTCCGGAGCCTCCTGATGTAGCGGTCCTGCACCTGTTCCATATCGAGGATCTGGCCGAAGACCTCATAATTGGCGCCCTCGGAGTAGACATAGACGGCCTTCTCCGGCTCCTGGATGATGCTCCGGTAGCGATCGAAGGTGCGGATGTCCTGCTTGCTCAGACCGACCCGGGGGCGGCTGGTGCGGACGAGCTTGAGGCGCTCGATGGTGCGGAGGTCGACGACCGCCTCGACACCGTAATACTCGGTGACCTTGGCCAACGTGTCGGCCTTCACCCACAGGATGTCGGCTTCCTCGTTCTGGTCGCGGAACATCCGCATCCGGTCCTTGGAGAAGCGGCAGTCCGGCGCCTCCCAAACGACCGTGTATCCCTTCAGTTCTTGCGGGGTGAGCGACGGCGCCGTCTGGTAGTAGCGAGAACGACCAGTAGGCTGACGTGGCGGCGAGAACCGGAGGTCGTCCCAATTGAGCAGCACGGCAGCTCGCCCAGCGCCGAGATAGGAGAAGCTGGTGCGGAGTTCGGCCTTGCCACGCCACTTCGGCTGCTTGAGCATGGTCTTGCCGAGACGAGTGGCCAGCTCGCCGTAGACGATGCAGGCGTCCAGGAAAGTGTCCGGCGCGTCGAGGGTGGCCTGGAGCTCGTTGCGGATGTCCTGGCGCACCTGCTGCCAGATGAGGCGCAGGTTGTCCTTGGTGGGCTCGTCGTAGCCGAGTTGCTCTCGCGAGGTCGACACACTGGCCGTGCCGATCGGCACGTCGATGATGATCGGGATCCGGAGCTCGTTGTCGTCGTCGACATGGACCAACTGGGTTATGTCGAGGGGGTAGAGCACACACCCCTGACGGATGCGGGGGCTCGATACATGGTTGGACTTGACGATGCGATAGTTGCTGCCCTCCATCAGCGTGGTGACGCCGGACGGCGTCCACTGATCATTGAGCACAGTCGGCATCGGGTCGAAGCCGATCATCACCTTCTCTATCGCGGTGCGGAACCGCTCGATGTCGAGCTGCTGCACCGGGAACTTGATCATGACGCCGGTGCGCTCCTGGCTCTCATCCTCGGCCGCCAGGCTCACGGTCGGCATGCCGCTGCCGTCCAGGAAGCAGACATACTCGCGCTTCGTCGTGCCGTCGAAGCAGGTGATGGTGTACTGCTTGGTGTAGGCGAAGGCCGACTTCATGCCGAGGCCGAGCATTCCGACCTGGGTGTTGCTGTCGCGCTTGTCCGAGCCAAACAGCGTGGTGGCGCGCTGCGTCACCTCTTCGTGGGTCATGCCCGGGCCGAAGTCACGGACCATGAAGTACGGGCTGAGGGTCGAGGGCGCCATGAGGAGGAACGGCTGGTCAGCCTTTCCCGCGGCGATGTGGGCGTCGTAGGCGTTGGTCGCATATTCGCGCACCGGCGCCAGGATCTTGTCCGAATAGATGCCGTCGATCACGGCGTGGAAGGCGATCGCGTTCATCTCGAAGCCAAAGGTGCGGGCTTCGGTGACGCCGGCGGCGTGGAAGTCTTCGGCGCGGGCGGTGTTGAGCAGTTTCATGGTCTTGTCCTTGTGCATGGCTTCGCCGTGGCGCTCAGGGCGCGGGTGGAAGCGATTGAGAAGGGAGGGGTGGTTTAGGCTGCGAGGGGCTGGATACGGGCCTGGAGCTCGGCGGCGTCATAGGAATTGTGGCGCCCGAGGATGCGCCCGGATGGGCTCGTCACCCACCATTGATCCCAGCCGTGTTCGAAGGGGAGCTTCATGTTGGCGACGTCCGCTCGGGTGAGTACGTCGCCGGTCAGAGGCTCATAGACCTGTATCTGCAAGGAGTTTCTCCATTTTCTGGCGTTGCCCAGGCAACATCTCGGCGACGGGCTGGCCCTTGACGAGCAGCAGGTACCGAAAATTGGCCTGGAAAATTTCGATTGGTTTGCTGTTGGCTTCGAGCGCGGCCACCCCATCGGTCGTGATGGTTTCGCGGCCGATGAACCATTCCTCGGTCGTCCAGCCCCGGCGCTTCATCGCCTTTATTGCAGCGTACTCACCCCCGGCGGGGTAGAGCCTGTTGGTGAGCAGTCCCCGGACGAGGAGCTCTTTCTGCTTGGGTGTCATAGGATCCAGACCTCGTTGTCCTTCATGAACGCGATGTCGGCATGCCAGACGGCGCCACCTCCCGGGCCCTGAAAGTATGGGGCCCTGAACGGGTTGTATCGCACTCGTTGTGCTCCTGTTGGAATGGTCAAAGTCTCCAGTACTAGAGGAAGACCAGAGATTGTTGCGTGAACCTCCTTCTTTCCGGTGCGGATTACCCGCTGGCGAGTGACCTCGTTGACCTTGAAGCGGGGCGCCGCCAAAACGAAGGGGCCGCGATTGTAGAACACGCGACCCCTGGGGGATTGGTCGAAGCCTTCAAGCTCACAGGCGAATTTCGGCCGGATGCTGAAACAGCGCTTGTGGCTGTTCCAGTAGACCTCACTGAGGTGTGACATTCTCTACCTCCCGGTGACTGACCACGAGGCCGTAGTTCTCCAGCTCCTCGAATTTCTCGGCCTGGACAAACGCCTCACCGGCCGCTTCATTCGGATCTTCGTCGGACTCGACGTCGATGGTGAAGGTGTGTATGACCGTCTCGACAATCGTGACGTCGTATTTCTTAGACATGGAGGTTCCTATGCCAAAACAGTATCCAGTGGACCTGACGGACAAAAGCATGGACGAGCTCGAAGCCATCCACGAGGCCGTGATGCAGGCCAAGCAGGCTAAGGCGATCGAGCATCAGAATGATCTGATCCGCCAATATCAGGAGCTGAAGGGTAAGATGGTGAGGGCCGGCGTGGTCAAAGAAGACCAGCTGCCGAACTTCAAGATCCGGGGTTGGTCTCGGTCGAAGCCGAACTGATCCACCGGATCTCCTTGCCTTGTTGCTTCGCATGCTCCTTAGCCAGGAACATGGGCACGAAGTCAGGCACCTCGATATAGTTTCGTTCGACCACCTCGGGTTCCACGACATGTGGCTCCAAGATAGCACCGGCGGGCGGGGTTTCTTCCGGCGCGTCGGGCGCCGGCTCCTTCTTTAGGCCCATGAGGGCGTTCAAGAACGCGGCCAGCTCCTCTCGGGAGTCGATCCTGATGGTGGCGAGCGCGGCCGGTTTGAGGCCGAGCTGACGCCGGTGGGCGTCAGCGTCGTTCTTCATCGGGAACCAGGCGCGGTCGACGTTGTAGACAATCATCGCACCAGCTCCAGGGCGTTGCCGACCTCCATCAGGTCAATTACCGCTCGGTCGATCCGACTGCTGGCCGTTTCGGCGTCCTCGACGTCCTCCAATTCGCGGAGGATGAAGAGGAAGAGTGTGTCGCCCACCTTATCCGCCTGGGTTAGGTCTTGGACGTGGCTATGTTCTCCATTGGAGAAAGTCGCAGCCGCGGCCTTTTGGAATTTGTTCATTTCACCAGCTCCTTTGCTGCGCGGACCATTGTCATGAAGGCGCCGTATTCGTCGCAGAGCCGGTCGTCGCTGAAGTCCGAGACCATCTCGTCGGCGTCCTCGTAGGTGACGCCGTCCCAGTTCTCACCGGCGGCCTTCTTCTCCTCGAACTCCTCCTCCGGCGTCGTGAGGCGGGCCATCTGCTGGACGAATTCCTCGAACCGCTCGTAGCGGTTCAGCGGCTTCTCGCCGCGGTCGTCGCTGTCGACGAGGATGCCGGTCTTCGTGATCCTCACGTTGACCGGCTCGTCATGGTCGGGATCGTAGGCATGGACGACCAGTTGGCCGTCGTTGATCTCGACCCAGAGCTTGCGTTTGGTGCCGTCTGGGCATTTCGCCTCGACGTCGATCCGGGATGTCTCCGACTTGATGTTGACGACCCATTTGCGGGGGTCTGCGTCTTCACCTTCGGCGACCTTCCAGTCTTGCATGTTCAGCCGGGTGTGCATGTTCCTGCCTCAATGAGGGTGGTGTTGTCGTCCAAGGTGATGGCATCGATCGTGACCTTGTCTATCAGGTCGACCATCTTGCTTTGCACGACCAGCTCGTAGACGTGCTCAGCGATCATCGCTGAAGTTATCGGGCCGGCGTAGACGCCGACCGTGATGAAGCAGCTCATGTCCACCTTGAGGCGGACATTGATGTCGTCGGCGGTCATCTGATCTTCTCCAGATCGTACTTCTCGGCGTAGCGCCTGATCTGCTCGGCCGGGTCGGTATTGATGTCGAACCATACCTGGAGAAATTCGTCCTTCTCCACGCCAGCGTCTTCGATCGTGATGCCGTAGAAGGCCTTCAGGTGCCAATCGCAGCTCCGGAAGTATTCCTCTTTGGCGCTCTGACTGATCAGGAGCTCCCTTCGGGCCATGACCGGGTCGCGGAAAGCTTCACCCGGCGTGAGACAGCTGACGATCGCGGGGACGATCTCCCAGTCATAGGCGCCAGAAGCCCTGTACCATTCGGGCAGCAGGTCGTAGACCTGGAGCACCCACTTGCCGATGTCGATGCTGTGGTGCCGAAGCTCGAGCGAGCCGACGTCTTCCCGGTATTTCATCCATTCAGGACTGGCCGGCTGGTCTCCAACGACGGTGATCTCGCATAGGTGCTCCCAGACGCAGAGCGCAGCCTCCACTTCAAGATGGCTGTAGGCGAGGGGGACCTCGACCGACATGTCCTGGCGGTAAACGTGGGCGCCGGCCTTGAGCAGTTCCTCGGCCTCCTTCTTGGCGTCGGCCTCGGTGGCGACAAGGGCTCGGGCAATTCCCGGCACGGTGTCGTGCTCGCCCTCGATATAGAAGAGGTCGATCTTCATTTGGTTTTCCTTTGCCAGTGCATTTCGCCGGCCATGATGCAGCCGTAGGGATCGACGAAGTCGACCACCTTCGCCAAGCCGTGCTTGTTGATCTGCTGCTGAACCTGTTCGGCGTTCTTGTATGCCTCGGGCAGTTCGGACAGGTCGGGGATGCCGAGATAGAAACGGGCATCGACCTTCCGGCGAAGCATCGTCATGATAGCGGCACCGTCTCGGTCTCCAATCACGTCGCGGAGGTAGGCAGTCCGGCTCATGTTCCGGCCGGCGCCATGTGGTGAGAAGCCAAGCGCCTCGACTTTGTCGGCGTGCCGCGTGACCAAAATCGGCTCCGCCATGTTGAGAGGAATGAGGGTCCGGCCGTCGTCGTCAGCCGAGAAGCCGGCGAATGACGGGGTGGCACCCTTGGCGTGGTAGTAGAGGCCGTCGTCGCGCCGGAACACGAAATTATGCTCGTTCCAGAACCGATCGACCACGGAGTTGCCAATGCGTTGCTGGATGCGGTCGTGGAGGACGAAGTGGTTCAGCTTTGTCCACTCGCGCACCAGCTGGAGCGCCTTCCAGTAATCCTGGCCGGCCTCGCTGTCGGCGTCGATCCAAGCGGCCTGTGGGTCGGTCCTGGGCGACACGATCGCGGTGTGCTTCTTGGCCGCGGCCAAGCCTCGCTTGTAGACGAGCGCACCGAGTCCGCGGGAGCCGTGATGGGTCACGATGGCGGGCTGACCGGTCGAGCGCAGCGCGCCGACGAACAGAAAGTGGTTCCCGTCGCCCTGGGTGCCGAGATTGGTCTCGGCGATGTCGCCGTGTTTTGACTGGCGGTCTTGCGTGAAGCGGTTACCATCCATGCGGTCGATAAGATCGACCAGACCAATGGAAGCACCCATGGACGTGTGAAGCGCCCTACGGCCACCCGGGCCAAAATGAGTGACCTCCTGGGCAACGTCCAGGATCTTCTTCAGATCCTCCATGCGCTTGAAGACGGTGATCGCCATCGAGCAGCAGACGTCGGCCGAGTGGAAACCGGGATGGATGGCATTCATGGTGGCCACCACGCCGCCGACCGGGATGATGCCGGCAGGGCAGGCGTCGGGCATGACGACGGCCTTCTCGACGGTCGGCACTCGCATCAGCTTGTCCATGGCCTCGACGACCAGGTTGAGGTTGGTGTGCTCGATCTCGTCCTCCGGCTCGAGGAAAACGTTGAACGGCAGTGAGTTGGTGCGGAGTGGGATCTCGGGGGGTAGTTGGGGTTCGCTCTTGCGGATCTCGGCGAGGATCTCCATCCCCGACCGGCCGAGGCTATGGAGGATGTTGGCGTTGCGGATCGCTTCGCCGAACCACTTGCCTCTACCTTTGGGGTCGATGCCCCAGTCGATCAGCGTCTTGCCAGTGATCATGATGTGCAGTTTCTCCGGTGTTGGATGTGGCGCTCGGCGCCGTTAGGGACGATCTTCAGGCGCATCAGGCACATCCTCCTCGGCAAGATCAGGCGTGGTATCGGGGCTCCACAAGCTGTCGATCGTCATCGCCGGCGATAGGCTGACTTCGGGGAGGTCCTCGTCGTCAAAACGGCGGCCGGTGATGGGGATACCAGCGCACAGGTCTTCACTCAGCTCGATGCCGTTGCCGACCATGTCCATGGCCGCGGCCAGGGCCTGCTCCTCGTCCACGGCCTTGATGTAGGCCGTGGCGGCGATCTTCAGCTCGATCGAATACAGGTTCATTTCTCGGGTTCCGATCTGGTGAGCAACAGAGTGACTGCGCGGGTCAGGTACTCGCATTCGGCCACCTTGAGCTTCTTGCCGGTGGTGCGCTCCATCAGGGACTCGATCGTGTTGACGATCTCGATCCGGCGGAGCTCACGGTCGTGGAACCACGGCTTGATGTTCTTCCGCGGCCTGGCGCTATCGGGGATCAGTTGGCTTTCCAGCCACTCCTTGCCATCTTCGTCAATGAAGACAGTCTGGTCGGCTCGGGTGACGGTTTCCTGGCCGTCGTAATTGTGCTCCGTCCCACTGCCATCGAAATCCCAGGTGCCGTCGTTTTCAAAGACGACACCACACGTGCCGGGTGTGTTTTCCAGGGTGGCGACGATGGCTGTTCCGTCAGGCGCTTTCATGGGATCACCTCGTTCTGTTTACTGGTTGAAGCTATAAGCGATATCGGTTATATGTCAATAAACGCTATCGAATAGGAGAGCGAATTGACTCAAATACCGATATCGGATAGTCGCAGGCGAATGGGACGCCCGCCATTGAATGTGAAGCCAATACTTGTCCGACTGCCCAAGGGCATGGCGGAGAAGATTGATCAAATTGCAGGCGGAAAAAATCGGCGGGCGGCGTTTATCCGTGAGGCCGTGGAGCGCGAGATCGAGCGACGTGAACGCCAGTCGGACAAGGACTAGCTCACTTTTATGGTGTCTGCCTCCGCGAAGATGGCAGCGTATTCCTCGGCTTCCTTGGCCTGCAGCTCGAACTGCTCTGCCAAGCGACGGGCGCCTTCACCGTGAGGGATCATGTCGATCGTCGTGCCGGTGTTGGCCTTCGGCTTGTAATCGATCAGCTTGCAGAACTCCTTCGCGTGGTTTTTGAAGCGTTCCGCCGCAACGGCGCAGATGTTGGCCAGGGTGTTGGGGTTGATGTTCACAGCGCGATCGACCAATCGGCTTCTCCCGTTTTCGCGAGGTGGCGCAGAACCTTGGCGGCCTGCCGGGGCGTGATCTTGTCCCAGTCGACGTCAGCATTGACGTGAGGGCCTACGTTCATTGGCTCGAACAGTTGTTTGCTGGTGCGGTAGTCGAGGTCGAGAAGATCGGCGGCGAAATCCTCGTAACGACTGGGGACGTCTTTGGTGCTGCGAGCGGTTTTCCGGATCTGACCCTTCTCGCCCACCACAAGGCATGCCCAACCGGCGATACATGCCGTGCTGTTGCACTGGAAGCCAACGTTGGTGCTCTCGTCGGGGTCGGTGGGACCGGTATAACTGCCCATGTTGAAGCCGCGATTGTGCTTGCTCGGGATGTTTTCGAGGAAGCCGGCCAGATTGTTGATGGCGTCGACGTTCATGGTAGCCACTTCTCCAGTTTCGTTTTCAGATTGTCGCGGAGGATCCGCCAGAGCGGGATGTCGAGCACCACCTCGTCGGCCGAGTAGGTGTCCAGATCGCCGCTGAATTTCGGGATGTAGTCCCAGGGGTCTTCCAGGAACTGCTCGTAGGTGAGGAGGTCGCTGTTGCAGGCGATCACATCATCGTAGAGGTAGCGATAGAGCTCGTCCTCGGTGGCGAAGGCCATGGACTGGGTGCCGTTGCGATCGTCGATCGCCAGGGTCTGAACAACGATTTTCATGCGGCGAGACCCTGCACCAACAGCCCCATGGCTATGTTGTCGGTGTGGTCTGAGATCACGTCTTCGTCGTTGCCGTGGATGAGCTGCAGCCAGCCGATCCTCTGGCCGATACCACCGCGGAAGATGATCTGGGTCTCGTCGGTGGCAGCGATCTCGGTGGTGATCGCCTCGTAGTCACTGGACTGCTGGAGAGCCCACTCCTCGCCGTCGTAGACCGACACTGTCCAGCCCAGGCCCAGGGCCTTCTTGATCAGATTGCCGACGATCGTGGCCTCGATCGGCCTCATGTGGTTAGGGAACGCCATCTCAATCTCCAAATGGATGCCCACCAGCGGCGCCGGCGGGGTTTTCTGAACTCAAGTTTGTGGGTTTCCATCAGCTGCTGGATCTTGGCGTCGGCCGTGCGGACCTCGTTCTCGGTGAAGCCACGCGCGGTGGTCACGTCGGACAGCTTCAGGATCTTCAGCATCGCCTTGTGGCGCTGGTTCACGCCGGGGGCCACATCCGGTCGAGGAAGCGGTCCCAGGCCTCCTTGGTGTAGGCCATTTGGCTCGCCTCGAAGTGGGCGCCGGTCTCGACCGACACGAAGGTGCCGCGTTCGGTCGGATGCACCGTGACGATGTGGAAGTTGTCCTGGCCACCTTGGTCGGCCACCATCTGCCACCGCTTGGCGCGCTCGGCGTTGTTCTTGGTGTAGGGGTCAAGGTGGACCGGGCAGCATTTCTTGAAGCCGTAGACGGCGAGGCAGAAGTAGCGCGCGGTGGTCATAGTCCGTAGACCTCCTTCATGAGGGTGAGGTAGCGTTGAGGGTGGTGGTGAATGTTGAAGCGCTCGGCGATCGCCGGCCCATCGCAGTCGTAGAGACGGGCTACGACGCTCGTCTCGCCCTTCTCACAGGGTTGGTCATGGCAAAGCACCCAGTGCTGGTAGCGCTGGCTCCAAATGGCGCGGAGCTTCATGGCTCCTCCGTGATGTCGGGGTTAGGAGTCGTATTCTAAAGGTTCATGGTCTGGCTCTTCGTGCCAGAACACCTGCCGCAGATCGCGCATATCGACCTTCTGCCCGCAGATTTTGCAGGTGTAGAAGTTGTCCTCTTCACGCACCGGGTCGCCACCATGCCGATGGCCTGGTTTTGGTTTGCCGAGGTCGGAGAGCTTCGTCATTATCTTTTAAATTCAAAGCGGCTAAATTGTTCCGGAACAGAATTGGACCTCGTGACTTATCGCGGGGTGGGTGGGGTATGCGTCTGAAGTTCATCAAGCCATTGGAACCAGAGTTGGTGCTCGAGCCGCCGGTCAGCGACGACTGGATCCACGAGATCAAATATGACGGGTTTCGCACCCAGCTGATCCTTGACTGGGCAGGCGCCCGGGCCTTCACCAAGAACGGGCACGACTGGTCGAAGCGCTATTGGCCGATCGTCGCCGCGGCCGAGAAGTTGCCGGCCAAGGCCTTCATCCTAGACGGCGAGATGATCGCGCCGGAGCCTGATGGGCGGCCGAACTTCCGCCAGATGCACTCACGTATGGCCTGGAATGCCGAGCTGCTCGCCTTCGTGGCCTTTGACATCCTGCACCTGAACGGTGAGGACCTTCGCAAGCGGCCAGTGATTGAGCGCAAGGCGATCCTGTGGGATCTGGTCAAGCCGGCCGAGGGCATCATTCAGTACAGCCAGCACGTCGAGGGCGGCGGCGCTGAGTTTTACGCCGCAGCCGAGAAGATGGACCTTGAGGGCATCGTCTCGAAGCGCCGGAACAGCCCTTATCGCAGCGGCCCGTCCGACATCTGGGTCAAGACGAAGTGCTGGGAGGTCGGCGAATTCGAGCTGCTCGGCCTCAAGCGGGAACCCGGCAAGCAGACGGTCGGGATCATGGCACGCGAGGGCAAATATGTCGGTCGCGCCACCATCGCGGTCACAAAGCAGATGCGCGAGCGCCTCATGGAACGAGTTCGTAGCGGGAGACCGCCAGTGGGGGTGCCAAAGGCGGCGGTCGAGCCCGAGGTCGAGTGGCTTGCGTCCAGGGTAAAGGCAAAGGTGCGAACGTTGCGAGGCGAGCCGAAGCTGCGCCACGCGACGGTTCAGGCCGTGTTGGACGACCAGCCCGGGCCGTAGCAGGTCCTGCATTCGAGCACGGTGAAATCGTGCCCGTGGTCCGCTGCATAGGCCAGCATCTTGATCTGGCCTCGGGCCGCATTGATGACCCGCAGTAGGGGCGTCATCTTCGGCTTGCTGTCGAGCTGGTCGATCTGGGTGAGTAGCTTGCAGCGCTGGCAGGGAACCCATGTCATTTCGCGGCCCTCTTCGCAGCCCGGGCCAGCTCCTTGGCGCCGCCGCCGGCTGAGTAGTCCTTCTTCCCGCGCTTGAGCAGGTTCTTGCCGATGTTCTTGTCGGTCACCGGCTTGCAGCGCTGGTATTGGTGACGGATGCTCATGGTTTGTACTCCGGGTGATAGAGGTAGAGGATGCCGGTGGTCTCGAAGCCTCGGGCGGAGACACGGTTCCAGTTGGAAAGCAGGCGCAGGAAGCCGAGCTCGCCGGGGGTGCCGATCTGGCGCCAGACATCGGCATCCTCGATCTGGCAGGCTTCGGTGTGGGCGAGCCGAGAGGCCTTGAAGGTCCAGCGGGTGTAGTGATGGACGGTCATGACCTGTCCCTCCCGACGCAAAGGCCATGATCGAGGCATGGCCAACCGTAATTGGTCATAATGCCCTGCACACCGATCATCCCGCCTTTGGGGCCGGTGAACTCGACGCAATAGTAGCGCTCCGATGGGCGGAGATTGCCGTCCATCGTGTAGACCTCGCAGTCCCAGGATGAGATTTCGAAGCCGCTCTCCACCAGCTCGCGCAGGGCGTAGCGATAGAGCCTGGTCACGAGGCCGGGGCTGATCTGCTCGTCGGTGTCGTGCAGGCTGTAAGGCAGCTTTTGACCAACCATGTCGAAACGAGCTTCGCCGCGGACCATGACATTGGTGCGGAGTTCGGTCACAGCCTCATCTCCCTCACCAGCTCCTGGTTCTTGCGGTGGCACCAGACGGCGAACTTCTTACCGGAGTCGACCGCCGCCCTGGGCCAGTCGTTGGCGCGAGCGGCGACCAACTGCTCGATGTCGGCGTCGGGCGTGCCGACATGCTGCCGGCCGATCAGCCAGCGGATCTGTTGGAGCGGGATCTTGGGGTGGATTTTGTGCCGCTTGCCGTCGAGAGTGAAGGATTTCACCTTGTTCTCCATCCGTTCAGGGTGTAGGAATAAATTCATGGCACGGCGCATCGATCCACCCACAATCGAAGAGTTCGCATTCCACGTTGAGCTGTGGAGCGGCGACGATCTGCGGGTGGATGAGACGTTGGCGGTGGCGAAGAATATTCGCGTGGCGCGGGCGGCCTACGAGGAGGCCGTGCGCGGGCAGGAGGGCCGCGTCGTGAAGCTACGACACGGCGCTAGGGTCATTCTGCCTGGCGACGGCTGAACTCCCAGATCGACTTCATGTCGCCCTCGTGGAGAGTGACCTTGCCTTCGGAGGCGTCGATCGTGACTGAAGCGTCGGCGGGGTAGATCTTGAGAGCGTCGGGAACGCGGACGATGATCGCGTCCTTTTCCCGGGCAACGGTGATCAGGTGTGCCATTTCACCACCACGCTCCACGATCACGCCCTTGGCCTGGAGAGCGAGGTCCAGATATTTGGCCGATGCGCTCTTCAGCACGACGATCGCATCGTCCGGTAGGGAGTCGCCCACCTTCGGATGGACCACCGTGCCCCAGGCCGAGCCCTTGCCGCTGAGCACCGCACATTCGAAGCCCATCTTCTCCTGCTGGACCTCGCCGCGGAGCTTGAAGACAGCGTCGTTGAACATGCGGTCCCGCATCATGGCATCCGGCTCGAGGCCGGCGCCAATCAGGAAGTCGGTGTGGTATGGATCATCACCCATCATCTTGACGCCTTGGGGCGACACGATCTGCCAGGGCGGGGCCAGGTGGGCGCCGTCCGTGCGCCATAGGCACCAGTTCTCGAACGGCGCTCTCGGAAAGCGGATCGTCTTTCCATTAAACTCCATTTCGATCCAGCTGAGTCCGGCCTGCTCGATGATCGCCTCCCGCCAGTCGGGAATGCTTCGATCAAGCGTCTTCTGGAGCTTCATGACGTTATCGAGTGCATCGAGCCGCTGCTGGAAGGGACTGTCCCTGTTCAGCATGATGCTCTGGTAGTGCTCGTATTCCTCCAGCTCCATGCCGCGCTGCTTGGCGTCGATCACTTTGTTGCGGAACCGGCCGATCGTGTTGAAGTCGGTCTGGCTGTTCTCGTTGATCGTCATGTGGGTCTGGGCGTCGGGCGCCGGGTCGGTGACCTTCTCGCATTCGTACCGCACCTTGAAATATTCACGCGGATACAGGTCGCAGTAGCCGCGCCGCTCCAGATTGCGGTCGGCGTTGATGAAGGCATCCAGCGCCTTCTGCGGGTCGTGGTGTGCCGACATGAGAGTCATCGGGAACCCTCTGATCTCCTTAAAGAGGATCGACACCGTGCCGTCCTTTGCGGTCGCGATGTCCGGGTCATTCGATTTGAACCGCAGGCTCTTCACCACGTCGCGGTCGGGGTCGTCGGCGTAATACAGGTTGCGCCCGGACATTTCCTGGCCGATCGGCTGCATCAGACTGGATGTCTTCACGCTGTCGCTGTCGGGGGTGATCCGAGCGGCGTGCTTCATGTCGTCAGGTCCCCACGACGTGACAATGGCGTAGGGGCGCAGATGCCGGCCGGCCGACGTGACCCAGACACCGGCGAAGTGGTATTCGAGCTTGGCCTTCCACTCAGTGTCGTTGTCCTCGATCAGGTCAAGATCGTTGATGCCTTCGAGCTTGCTGTCACCTCGCAGGATTGAGAGCACCTGGTCCGCGCTGATCCCGTGCAGGCCCTCATAGAGGATGCGGTAGCCGTGATCGAAGCGGCCCTCGATCACGCGGGTTCGGGAGATTTCCGTTATGTGGTCGCCGTGGACCTGGAAGCACAAGGCGTTCATGCTGCCTCCCTGATGATCGCCGTCTCGCTCATCTTGAAATACATGACGGCGAGCTGGCGGTAGTGTTGGTTGGTGATGTCGGCGATCCGCTCCATTTCTTCGGCGGTCGCGATGAGCTGCACCGGGATCACGCGGTCCTGGTAGAGCGTGTCGGTGGCGGGATCGACCCACTGGCCCTTGCCCGGGGACAGGATCGTGAGGCCGCCGGTGATCGCCCTGATGCGCTTGTCCCACTCACGGTGGTGGCGGGTGCGGACGGGCTTGCCGTTGTTGTAGTTGCACGGCACGAGGATCTGCCAGAGGCATTTCAGAGCATCGGCCATTGGAACTCCTCGTTCAGTTCGCGCCCGTCAGGGCTGTTCTCGCTGATGATGGCCTCGAACTCCGGCGCGCTGTGTTCCTTGAGGAAGTTCAGTGCCTGTTGGTGGAGCAGCGAGCCGGTCATCGCCTTGGTGTAAACGTGGGTCCAGGCCTTCAGGTCGCAGAGGAAGCCGGTGAATATCTGGGCTTGGTCACAGGCCTGCAGCTGGAAGGGGCGGTCGCCGTTCTCATTGAGCTGGGAGCCGCTCGCTTCGAAGATGTCCCAGCCCTCTGCTTGGGCATCGGTCTGCTGACCGGGGTTCCATTCGGTGGTCACGACTACTCCTGATATTTGAGAAACGTGCTGCGCTGCCCGGTCAGCGGGCAGTCGAATTGCCGCCAGAGTTCCTGGCTCCCGTCGTAGGGCTTGCCTTTCCAGAAGGAGCAGTTGTCGACCGTTTGACAGCCGGTGAGCAGCGTCAGGGTGAGGAGCAGGGCGGTCAGCCTCATAGCCGGATGCTCCTGATCTCGGCGTCCGGGTCACGGCGCGGGGCCTCGCGGGTGTAGGTGTAGATGCCGTGGTCGTAGGCAAGCATCACCGCGAGGGCGAGATCCTGGGGCGTGTTGTTGTGGCGCTGGTAGGGGAACTCTCCCGACACCATGCGTGAGAAGTCGTTGAAGCGCACGACGCCGGCGTTGGCATCGAAGACGGCGCGGATGACCTGGCCGTCCTTGGTGTAGAGGCGGCCGGTGTTGAAGGTGAGGTCGTTGACGTTCACGATGGTCTCCAATGATGGCGTAGGTGCCAACCATCCACGCCCCGATCCAGGTGCCAGATCGAGCCAACATGCGTTGCCGTTAAGTGGATGGTTGGTGGACCCGCAGGAGGAGAGCGATGCACCTGAAACTTGTGGGTCAGGGGAGCCGGTCGGCTATCCTGTTGAGGTGGTTCGCGAGATCACGAACCACGTTGCGGTCCACCGGCAGAACCACTCGGCCGCGGCCAATCGTGCCCTTGCTCGTCCAGTTCTCCAGGACGAGACAGGAGTTGGTGATCTCGAGCACGTTGAGCGCCGCGGCCTGAAAGAAGCCATTCCTGCCGTGGGCATAGATTGGCTCCAGGAGCTGGGGGAAGTCGATCTTGCGGTTCATGACGTCTCCAGTTTCGAGACCGTGATCTGGAACTCCTGACTGACCCCATCATCGTGACCATGGATGTCGTCGATGTATCCGTGGATCACGATAGGGATACGCAGCTTCTCGGGGCACTCGCCGAGACGCGGGCGGTTCGAGAAATGACGGGCGAGCCGGTGGCGGCCGGCCTTGACGTCGAGGATGGCGAAGTTAGAGGTGATGGTGGTCATGCTGCGTTCCTTGTGACGTCGAGCATGTAGTCGAGGTGCTCGGGCGGAAGCAGCTCGGCGTTGAGCTGCTTGAAGCGGTTGCCGTCGACTTCCTGCGACCGAAAGATCAGGAACCGGGCGAACTGGCTTGGCCGGCAGATGATCGTCTGCTCGGTGCGGACAGCGTTGTAGGCCTGGGTGCAGGTCAGGCCGAAGGCCTTCTGCGCTGCCCTGGCGTTGGCGGCGTGGTTCTTGTCGACGTCGCTGAGGGTGAAGCGAACTCGGTCATTCACTGGGTGTCTCCTTGACATAGACGGACGGCGCAGGCACCGCGAACGGGCCTGGGCCGATGACGATGGCGACCCCACCGAAGCCGATCTTGGTGAACCGGTGGCGCGGGTCGTCGTGGTGGAGGGGAGGGCCGACGTCGTGGACGGAGTTCCGCCAGTTCTTCATGACGGGATCACCAGGCCGAGGTCGAGGGCGATGTCCTCGAAAGCAGCCTTCATTTCGGCCGGGTACTCGTTGTTGTCATGGGCCTGCTGAAGGAGCTGGAACTCGTCCGACGTCATGTCCATCAGCAGATCGCGCTGGTGAAAGTTGACCAGTGTGAAGCAGCCGCTGCTGGTGTCGAATGCATCCATGTCGACGGTGTAGTCCTCGTCGGCGATGAGGTGGCCGATCGCACACTTCCGGCCGTTGGGTCGGTCGCGGTACAGGCACATGGTGTGCTCCTCGTCGTATGACCGCTCCCAGCCCTGGGCGGCCAGGCCGCGGTAGATGGTGTCGAATTGGGTCTGGGTGATCATGCGTAGAACTCCGTTTGGTAACGCGGCCGGATGCAGATTGGGTCGATGACGATGGGAGTGGCGCCGTTCCAGAGGACGTTGCCAGCGTGAATGTCCGAGATGAACCGATGGTCGATCAGCTGTTCCATCGCCTTGCGGAAGCGGCCGACCGGCTTGGTGCCGCTGATGGAGCCGGTGATGGCCTTGTGTGTGGTGCTGATCTGCTCGGCCGTTTTCTTGGCGCCCCGCACCTTCCGGTAGCGCTTCATGATGCACCAGAAGAGCTGTTTGACGGGGTCGATCACGAGCCCGTAGACCTTGGGGAAGAACTTGGAATGGATCTCGCCCTCAAGCAGTTGCTGGGCGAAGTGCGGGAAGCCATCGGTGAGACCGCAGCGCTTGCTGTAGAGCTTGCCGACCTTGATGACGACTTCGGGGGCGTCGGGATGGACGAACGCCTTGGAGAAGGCTCCGCGGCCGATCTGACGGTATCCCTTTTGGCGCAGTGCGGCTTCGCTGAAGCAGGCGTTGCGGCGGGCGTGATTGATCTGGGCTCTCATGTTAGCACCATGGGTCCGTGCAGACGATTTCGTTGGTGGAGGGCCGGACCATGAAGTTGTTCTCATGGTAGTCGGCGAGATGGTCCGTGAACTTGCGGCGGACGCGCTCCGTACGGCGCAGGAAGCATGCCAGCGAGTGGGTCGGAACGTCCTCGGGATAAGGATGCCGGCTGAGGCTTTCCTCGTAGTAGCGATCGGGTGAGAGAGGCGCGAGGCGCTCGATCTCGGCGTAGAAGAAGTTCTCGTAGAGCTCGATCGCGTGGATACGGGGCGCGTGGGGCGAGCGGGTCTTGGTGCAGGACTTGGCGTAGTCCAGCCAGCCGTCGCTGAGGTCGTGGCCGACCTTCAAGACGGAGTCGGGGCAATCGGGGTGAGCCCAGATCGACGCATATTCTCCGCAGCTGATTTTGGCCCAACCGCTGAATTCGAGCTGGCTACAGACGTCGTGGTATTTGGTGTTGGGATCAGATGCCGTGGTGATGGTGGTCCTGCTCATGGTCGCTCTCCGTGGGCAAAGAAAAAGGCCCTCGCTGGTGGCGAGGGCCTTGAGGTGCTCCATTCTCGAAGGAGCGGCTCGGTCCACGCTCATGCGGTGGACGGGTCACAAGTTTAGGTCGTTGCAGACCCGCATTCAGCGAGGGGGTATTATGGCAAGCCGTTCGTCTCATGACCCGATCGAACTAAATCGATTTTGATCCCATGAGCTCTAGTTGAGTGCCAATTGAGAGATTTGGTTGAAGTCCGATGCGCCGTAGGTGCTCGGAAGGAGCGGTGGTTGATGGGGGCGCTATATTAGTCCGGCGGAGGTGGTGCGGTTACTTCTTCATGATGGCCTCCTGTGTTGGCTGATCGTCGACCACGCATTCGGGAACAACTCTCGGATCAGCTATGGTAGCGCGACCGTCACACCAGCCGCGGTTGTAGAGACGGTCAGCCCATGAGCTGTCCGGCGTTGGGAACGGCGGGCCCGGTTCGCCTGCCTTTGCGGCGGCGTAGCCTCATGCGAGCTCCAACGCGATGTGCGCCACCAGAGCGGTGGCCGGCGTGTCGCCCAGATCCGTGAACCCGCACCAGTAGTGGGCGCCGACCTTTAGATAGGTCGCGGCGATGTCGCCGGTCAGGCGCTCGCTGAGGCGGAAGCCACCGGCGCAGTAGCGAGGTGGCAGTAGGGCCTCGAAGAAGTGGTAGGCCTTCTCGTCGATCTGCCAGTAGCAGCCGAGCATGGACTCGGCGGGCTTTCCCAGGCGCTGGTAAAGATTGAGGTTCCGGTAATGCTGGTCGCTATCGCCCTGGGCGCTAGTCAGTTGCTGCATTTGGCTTGTCCCATGTGAGGTCGAAGACAGAGACGAAGTACTCAGACCCGATGCCACCATCAGCCCACTTCACGTAGACCCGATTGCGGCCGGTCTTGTCCCAGCCGGTGATGGTGGCTTTCTCGTCGCGGAATGAGGTGACCTCGTCGCCTATTTGGACGTGGCGGCCATCGGGGTGGAAAAGGTGGCGGTTCATGCGGCTTTGTCCTTCAGCCAGTGGTCGAACGTGGATTGGGCGGCCTCGTCGGTCATGCCCTCAACGCGGATGCCGGCCATGAGTGGCGCGATGCACCAATCGCAGTCTTCCTCGAGCACGAAGAACTCGAACTCCTGCATGTTGGCGAGTTGGGTCTGGGTGACCTTGAACGAGCGGCGGCGGTAGGGGTGTTGGATCGCCTTGCCGTAGTCCTGGGCCTGCTCGGGGGTGATGTGCTTGATGAAGCGAGCATACTCGTCATGGGCAAGGCAGCGGGCGTCGATCACGAAGCCGCCGTGGCCCGAACAGGAGAAGTAGAAGGCACCGGGCCTGTTGGTGCGGGCGGAATGGGTGCCGCCTGTGCCCCAGAGGGCTTCCGCGATCGAGCGGGCTTGGGAATGGGTCAGCATCATCGGTACTCCACGATGTCGAACTGCATGCCCGACAGGTTGGTGACGTAGTTCTTGCCCTGGTATCGGCCGACGACACGCCAGCCTTTGGTCAGGGAGCTGCGAGGGCCGGTGAAGTCGAGTGTGGTGCCTGGTCTGTGCGTCTTGCATCGTCTGGTCGCGACGATGCGATAGAGGGGCTGGGACATGTCACTTCACCAAGGACGGGTGAGTTGCGGTTTCGCGCTTCGAAAGGAAGCGGGTTGACTGGTTCCGTCGTCTCTTGCGACGGAAAGGGTTGGCCGCTTGCGCCATGACGTGCTTCTCCGTGGCGCTCAGGGCGCGTTGCTGTTGCTGTTGCTTTTGGTGGTTCTTAGGTGGAGGTGGCGCTGGCGCGGCGCAGGATCTCGGCCACGACTTCGGGCCGATACCACTTCGCAAGCTCTTCCTCGTCGACGTTTCCGTCCTCGACGATCATCTGGATTTCCTCGACCTCTTGGTCGGTGAAATCGGCCGTCGAGGTGTCGCGGGGATCGCGCCATGTCACCGGTGGGAGGTCGAGGTATTTGAAGTCGCGCTCTTTCACCACGCGCCAGTGGGTGGGCTCGATGCATCGCGGCTCAAGGCAGGTGGGACGGATTGAAATCCGTGGGAAATCCACCAAATTGAGCAGCACACGGGCCGGGTTTCCGTAGTGGCGCATGACAGGGCGACGACCACGCATTGGACCGTTCCAGATCAGGTGGTTGCCCTCAATGTGGGATTGCCGGAGTACTCGGTCTTTCAGAGGGGTTTTCGGTCTGGCCATGGGTGCTCACATAGTATCGCGGAATAAGGAGAACAGTGTGAGGGGCCAATTCCTAAGACCATTATTTTATATGTACTATAGTCAAATTTTCTTAGCCCCTTTGTGATTTTAGGTATCGTTCTGTACTCCTTATTATTTTCCCCGCGTTGGGGAATTGGGAGAGAAATAAAAGATCTTATAATAGGGAAAAAGCCACGCAATTAGAATAGCTTATTCCGGTTTCTTAAACTAATGTTTGATTTCGAGTGCCTCGAGCACCCTACCGGCCGGTCGGCGAAGCCTGGCCTCATCGAGATAGCGAATGGCCTCCAGCCGGTTCTTCTCGATCGCTTCGAGCCGCTGTTCGACCTTAGCCGGGGTCCAGTAAGGGTGTTGCATCATCTGATTTCTCCGCGAAACTGGTTGCAAAAGACAACTGGAAAACTCATGTGGACGCGTGACAGAAAAACTTGGTGGAGCGCTGATTTGGCCCCCGCCACCGCCTGCGCCACGTCCAGAGCCCGAACCGAGGCTGAATTCCACAACAATAAGTTGCAGACACAGCCCCAACCGCTCGGTTAGGATGTGGCGCAGGCGCTCTCTCTCGGGATGTGGTCGTCGTCCCTCCGTCCGCGTTGACCCGTCTCCCGCACCCGAAGTGCAGCCAAGCGCTCTCCCGAGCTTCCGGCGCGTCCCGCTCCCCCACACGACCGTGGAGCGGCCTAGAAATGTCACCTGATCTGGTAGCAGATGATCTCGCGCCACCCGGCTGGGATGGCGCCGTCCGCCGCGCGCCACGCGGCCACGCAGCTCGGGCCGGCCGAGATCTGCTTGCCGTCCACCTCCAGCGTGTAGAGGTGCTGCTGGCCGTCCTGTAGCTGTGGTGACATCCAGCCGACGAGCGCGGCCAGCCCGCTGGCGGCGAGTGTGATGCGGATCATGAGAGTTCTCCCTCGAAAATGACTTTGAGATCGGAGAGCTCGAACCCCTGCGATCGGGCGAGCTTCTCGGCTTCAACTTCAGCGTGAAGGGCACCGCCCTTCACCCGCGCCAGCACCTGGCCCTCTTGGCGATCCATGATCACGAAGACGGTCTCGACCCCACGCTGATCCTGCGGCGAGTACAGCCGGCGGGCATTGCGTCGGACGGGGGCCTGGTGCTGGCGCGACGGCCGAGCGGAGACACGCTCAAGCGCCTCACGCTCGGGTGCGGTGCAGGCGACCTTGGGAAGGCTGAAGCCATTCCAGACGCGATGCACCATGTCGGCAAGGGAATGAGACTGCGAAAAGCCGTCCTCGCGCACCAGCACGGTATGCGCCAGACGCTGGCCGCGACGGGGTTTTTGCGACAGGTCCGGAAGGACACGCATTCTCACTCTCCTTGCGATTTTTGGGCTGTAGCGGGTGCGCTAAATGAGCGTCCACGCGCACCCTATGCGCGGACGCAGGAGGGGGTGGGCCGCCCGTGGGGGCGG